>DATEJV010000001.1:0-6957 GCA_035277745.1 Gammaproteobacteria bacterium
GGCCGCCACAGCCACGCGTCCAGTCCCCAGGCACCGCCGCCGGCTGCCGCGAAGTACAGGAACACAAAGCAGTAGAACACCGCGGCTTCGCCCTGATTGACCAGCGGAAAGAAACCACGCGGCGCGTGCGTCATGAAATACGCAAACGCCATTTCGCCGGAAAGAATGAAGGCTACCGGACGGGTAAACAGACCGAGAGCGACCAGCGCGCCGCCGAAGGTTTCCAAGACGCCGGCGAGGCCAATGAGCGAGAACAATTCTATATGGCCCATGGCTGCCGGATAGTGAAACAGCTTGGATGTCCCGTGCTCCATGAACATCAGGCCGACGACAATGCGCAGCACGCTCTGCACGCGCGGCGCGCTGCAATCCAGAAAGTTCTTGAAGGTCATGCAATGTCTCCTGTGCATTGAGAATGGAAACCGTATTTGACCGTCCAAGCCCGCGAAGTTCAGGGACTTTTCAATTGGTACGCTATTCCCTCGGCCTTGCTCTCAGCATAGCCTATACTCCCCCGGCTTTCCGGCATCCCTACCCACACCCTACGGAGTCTGCCATGCGCGCCGTCCTCGTTGCCCTGTTGCTCATCCTGTTTGCACCTTTCGCCGCCGCGGCCAATCCGCCCTTGCTCCTGCAAACCCCGACACTGTCGCGGACGCAAATCGCGTTTGCCTACGGGGACGAGATCTGGATCGCGCCACGCACGGGCGGCGACGCCCGCGTGCTGGCGGGCGGCAACGGCCTCGCCCGCGATCCCAAGTTTTCGCCCGATGGCAGCCTCGTGGCCTACACCGGCAATTACGACGGCAGCGACAATGTGTACGTGGTGCCGGCGGCCGGCGGCGAGCCGCGCCGGCTCACGTGGCATCCCAATGACAACGGGGTGGTGGGTTGGACGCCGGACGGCCGGCATGTGCTGTTCAACTCGCACCGCGACAGCAACACCGATTCCGACCGCCTGTTCACGGTGCCGGTAACCGGCGGATTGCCCGCGCAACTGCCGTTGTCCATGGCCGAGGACGGCGCGTACTCTCCCGACGGCTCGCATCTCGCCTACAGTCCGGTATTCCAGTGGGAGCCGGACTGGAAGGGTTATCGCGGCGGCCAGACCACGCCCATCTGGATCGCGCGGCTTGCGGATTCCAGCGTGGTGAAGATCCCGCGTGACAACTCCAACGACCGCGACCCCATGTGGGTGGGCGACACGGTGTATTTCCTGTCCGACCGTGACGGACCGGTGACGCTGTTCGCGTATGACACACAAACCGGAAAGGTAACCAAACTGCTGAACAACGATGGTTTTGACATTGACTCCGCCTCGGCCGGACCCGGCGCCATCGTGTATTCGCAGATGGGACAGATCTACCTTTACAATCTCGCCACACATGCGACCACACCAGTGAATCTGCGCGTGGCCGGTGACATGCCGCAGCTGGCGCCACATTTCGTCAAGGTGGCGAAGGATATTCTCAATGCGGGAATTTCTCCGACCGGCGCACGCGCGGTTTTTGAAGCACACGGCGAGATCCTCACGGTGCCGGCGGAGAAAGGCGACATCCGCGACATCAGCGCGACGCCCGGCGCCGCGGAGCGCGATCCGGCCTGGTCGCCGGACGGCAAATCCGTGGCGTATTTCTCCGACGCTTCCGGCGAATACGCGCTTTACATCCGCGATCAAGACGGCTTGAAAGCGCCGCGCGTGATCAATCTCGGTCACCCGCCGTCGTTCTTCTATTCGCCTACCTGGTCGCCGGACAGCAGGAAAATCGCCTACAGCGACAAGCGCCTGAATCTCTGGTATGTGGACCTGGATCATCCCGCGCCGGTGAAGGTGGATACCGATCTGTTCGACACGCCGTTGCATGAGTTCGATCAGTCCTGGTCGCCGGACGGCAAGTGGCTGGCTTACACCAAACAGCTGCCGAATCATCTGCGCGCGGTGTTCGTGTATTCGCTCGCCGACGGCAAAGTCCGTCAGGTGACCGACGGCATGAGCGACTGCCTGTATCCGGTGTGGGACAAGGACGGCAAATATCTGTATTTCACCGCCAGCACTGACATGGGGCTTACCACCGGCTGGCTGGACATGACCAGCGAGGCGCATCCGGTCACGCGCAGCGTGTACGTGGCGGTACTGCGCCGCGACCTGCCCTCACCCATCGTGCCCCTGAGCGACGATGAAAAACCCGCTGCATCCTCCCAACCGCCCGAAGACAAGAGCAGGGGAAAAACCGCGGAAAAACCCGTGACGGTGAGCATTGATTTCGAGGGACTGTTGCAGCGCACCCTGGCGCTGCCGATCCCGGCGGCGAATTACGTGGGTCTTGCCGCCGGCGAATCCGGCGTGCTGTATCTGCAGGAAGCGCCGCTGGTGTTCATGGGCCGCGGCCCCGCGCCTCTGAGCGTCCTGAAATTCACGTTCAAGGACCGCGAGACCAAACCGTTGTTGAGCGGTGTCACGACCTTTGCCTTGTCCTTCGACGGCGAGAAGATGCTTTATCAGATCAAGGACAACTGGTTCATTGCCAAGAGCGATGCGCCGCCGAAGCCCGGCGATGGCCAGATCAATACCGCCGGCATGCAGGTGTGGGTGGTACCGCGGCAGGAATGGAACCAGATGTATCGCGAGGTGTGGCGCATCGAGCGTGACTTCTTTTACGACCCGCATTACCACGGCCTGGATCTGGGGCTCGCGCAACAACGCTTTGCCGTATATCTGCCCGGCATCGCCAGCCGCGACGATCTCAATTTCCTGTTCCGCAAGATGCTGTCTTACATGTCCGTGGGCCACATGTTTGTGCGCGGCGGGGCCGAACCCGAGATGCAGAAACTCAACGTCGGTCTGCTGGGCGCCGATTACGCGGTTGACCACGGCCGCTACCGCTTCAGCAAAATTTACAGCGGCGAGAACTGGAATCCCCAGTTGCAGGCGCCGCTCACCCAGCCGGGCGTGAACGTCAAGGCCGGTGAGTATTTGCTGGCGGTGAACGGCCGCGCGCTCACAGCCAAGGACAACCTTTACAGCTATTTCGTGGGCACCGCCGGCCAGCAGACGGTGTTGCGCGTGGGGCCGAATGCGGACGGCACGGGCGCGCGCGAAGTGACCGTGGTGCCGGTGGCGAATGAATTCCCGTTGCGCAATCTCGACTGGGTGGAAGGCAACCGGCGCCTGGTGGACAAGCTGTCAGGCGGCAAGCTCGCCTACGTGCACCTGCCGGACACCGCCGGCGGCGGCTTCACCAGCTTCAACCGCTATTACTTCGCGCAGACCGACAAACTGGGCGCGGTGATTGACGAACGCTACAATCACGGCGGCCAGTTGGCGGATTACATCGTGGATTACCTGACACGCAAACCCATGAGCCGCGTGGCCACGCGTGAGGGCGAAGATTACACCGAGCCGACGCAGGCAATCTTCGGCCCCAAGGCCATGATCATCAACCAGTTTTCCGGCTCGGGCGGTGACGCCATGCCGTGGTATTTCAAGCGCATGGACATCGGGCCGCTCATCGGCGAACGCACCTGGGGCGGGCTGGTGGGTATCGGCGGCTATCCGGTGCTCATGGACGGCGGGCGCATCACCGCGCCGCGCTGGGCGATCTATGGCCTGCATGGCCACTGGGAAGTGGAGAACCACGGCATCGCGCCCGACATCGAGGTCTGGCAGGATCCGAAGCTGGTGCGCCAAGGCCACGACCCGCAACTGGAAAAAACCGTGGAGGTGCTGATGCAGGCGCTGCAAACACACCCGGCACCGGTATTCCCACGGCCGCCCTACCCCAACCACCACCCGCACTTGCCGCCGATCCAGTAACGCGAGGTGTATTGATAAGCCAAGGCCGCTCCAACAGGGAGCGGCCTTGGCTTGGGTAACCGGGATTTACGCCCCGAGATAATCGCGTTTGCCGACTTCCACGCCGTTGTGACGCAGGATGTCGTAGGCCGTGGTGACGTGGAAAAACAGGTTCGGCAGCGCCCGTTCCAGCAGATACTCGCGGCCCTTGGTATGCACCGTGTGGTCGCGCATCTTCAATTCGATGGCGCGTTCCTCGGAGCCGTCTATCTGCGCGGGCTTCAGGGTTTTGAGGAACGCGACCGTCTTGTCGAGACGCGTATGCAGTTCCGCGAAAGTCTGCTCGGTATCCGCAAAGCTCGGCGGCTCCTGGCCGGCGAGGCGCGCGGCGCAACCCTTGACGGTATCGCTCGCGATCTGCACCTGGCGCACCAGCGCAAACATGTCGGGAAACAGGCGCGCATTGACCAGCACGGTCGGCTCAATCTTTTTCGCCTGCGCATAGGCTTCACCCTTTTTGAGAATTGCGGACAAATTGGTCAGCGCACGCGTGAACACCGGCACGGACGCCTGATACATGGACAACGACATGGGACACCTCCAGACAGATGGATAGTTTTTCGGAACCGGGAAGGCGTGGGATTTTACGCCTTCCGCGCGCGTGCGTGTCAGGACGATCGCTGAATCAGGCCGCTGCGCATCACGGATCCGTTGACACCCAGCCTGACTCTCGTGCAAGTCCGGTTGAATTCTTTTCTCTTAGAACACCTGACTGAACGAACACTCGTGACAAATCCCCCCGCGCGCAACGCGCCTCCCCCCTTTGCAAAGGGGGGTGAGGGGCGAAGCCCCGAGCGGGCAGCCATGGGCACGTCGCGAAGCGATGTGCGGGAGGCCATGGATGGCTACCCTGGACCCAAACACGGAGCAGGATTGCGGAGTGTTCGGGGCTGCCCTGGACTCTCGAACGAAGCAGGATGGCAGTGAGAGAGAGGGGGGGGATTTCAGGCGTGACGGCATTCATCGCCGCACATTTTGCTAGATGCTTTTGGCGTGCGCGCAACCACTGACAGCCAAAGCGAGGCGGCTGTCCCCCGGCGGCGGCCGGCCGACGTAGTATCCCCGGAAGGTTCGCCAGTCCGACTCCTCTGCTAGGCAATGGCACCCGTTTTTTGCCGCTTGCGAAAGCGCCGCACCTTGGCGTCATTGCCGCAGGTTTGCATGCTGCACCAGCGGCGCGAGCTGTTCCTGGAGGTGTCCAGGAACAGCCAGGCGCAGCCGGGATGACATTCCTTGACGCGTTCCAGCGGGCCGTCTTCCAGCAGCTCTACCGCTTTCCAGGCGACCGGGCCGAGCAGAGCGCCGGGCGGTGCACCCGCGAAGTTCCAATCACCGCGCACTTTGTGCCCCTCAAGGCTGAGCCTCCGCCACCTCACGGTTTTTTGCACCACGGCATTCAGATGGTCGAGCGCCGCTTGCGGCGGGCTCCGCTCCTCCGCAATCGCCCGGAAAATGGCGCGCAGGGATTCCCGCAGGGCCTGGGCTTCCTTGAAGGCGTTCGCCTGGGCGTGCCCGCTGCCCTCGCTGAGTGCGCGCCGGTCCTGGGGGCTGATGAGGTCAGCCTGCGCCGTCCAGGCCAGCAGGTCGGCGTAACCGTGCAGGTAGTCGGGATGCCCCGCGAACGCCCAGGAAACGGTATTGACGAAGTCCAGGGCCGGGTGGCCGGCCACCCAATCCAGGGTCTCCAGGTTACGAATCGGGGTATCCATGCGCTTCCATAATTTTTGCCTGTAACCAGTGTATCACACTTGACTAGTTACGATGTCCAGTCTATTCTGTAACCGTCTAGTTATAACTAGACGGTTACAGCGGCGAGGGCCCCATCATGAATATTTCTGACTTGGACCTGAATTATTTCCTGCCCCTGTGGCACACCCTCGCGGATTATGTCCGCCAATACCCTCGGCCGCTGTGGCTGGCGCTGGTGGCGTATTTCCGCAGCTACCCGCCGACCGTGTTGGCCCATGCCCGGCTGCCGCGCGCCCCGGTGTTCGCCGCGGGCCACCCCATGACCCTGCGGGAGTGGCGCGGACGTGTGCCGCGGGACAAAGCCGGTACCTACCTCAGGTACCTGCGTCGCACCGGCCTGCGCGACTATGCGGCCACACCCGGCCATCTGGGCACCTGGGTGCTGCTGGATGAAGGCGCCAAGGAAAGCGAGATCGTGCTGCTGAGCCTGTGGGATTCGCCCCAGGCCATCCGCGCGTTTGCCGGTGAGGATATCGGACGCGCGCGCTACTATCCGAAGGATGCAGGCTTTCTACTCGCGATGCCGCAGCGCTTGCGCCATTACCAGGTGGTGACGCGGCCGGGCCGAGCCGCAGTGCAGTGCAGCCTCAGCGATACAGGTTCTGGATTTCGTCCAGGGCCTTGGCGCCGGGGCAGAGTTCCGCGTACGGCAGGTCGCGCAGCGCTTGGCTGACGGTGTTGCTGATGTCGTGCATTTCGCGCTGGTCTTCATCTATATAAAGCAGGCCGGTAACGATCTCGCCCTGCTTCTGGTGCGCGTACAGATAGGAGTAAGCGTCGCCGCGGTTCTTGGGATTGTAGTCGCGTGACACCTTGCGCAGCACCACGGTACTGCCGTCGTGCAGTTCCACCGGCATGGCCTCACCCTCGTCGTAGGCCGCACGGATGGGCTTTCTCGGCGGAATGAAATCCGCGTGCACGGCCGGATGGTAGAACTGGCGGGTGTGCGCGTAGCTCTTGGTGGAGTCCTCGTGGTCGTTGAAAGTCACACACGGCGAGAGCACGTCGAGCATGGCAAAGCCGTTGTGCATGATGCCCGCCTTGATGAGCGGCACCAGCTGCGCCTTGTCGCCCGAAAAACTGCGCGCCACGAAACTGCCGCCGAGCGTAAGCGCCGCGATCACCGGATCAATGGGCGGCTGCTGGTTGACTTCGCCTTTCTTGGCTTTGCTGCCGACATCGGCTGAGGCCGAGAACTGGCCTTTGGTCAGGCCGTAGACACCGTTGTTCTCGATGATGTAAAGCATGTTCAGGTTGCGGCGCATCGCATGGATGAACTGGCCCAGACCGATGGACAGCGAATCGCCGTCGCCCGAGATGCCGATGTAATACAGGTTGCGGTCGGCGGCGTTGGC
>DATEJV010000002.1:0-4077 GCA_035277745.1 Gammaproteobacteria bacterium
ATTGCGCTCGTAAAAAGTCCATTGGCCCTCGCGCCGCGCCACCACCAGCCCCGCGTCCTGCAGGATTGCCAGATATTGAGAAGCGGTGGACTGGGAAAGACCCAACTTCGACTGGATTTCGGTCACGCACACCTTGCGGCCGCGGGCTCCGCCCGTGGGACAGTCGCCAAAGTGCTTATCCGGCTCCTTCATCCATTGAAGGATCTTGAGCCGAGATTCGTTGGCCAGTGCCTTGAAGACTTCCACCTGTTCCATGGGGCTCAGTATATCGGCTTTTTCCGATATGTCAATATCTTTTTACGCCGTTCCCCCTTGATGGAAAAGACCAAGAATGGTGTGGGTATGCGGCCTCAGGCCGCGGTGATTTGAGCGGGGCTTTCGCGCCCCTACGACGAGCCCCTTTCTTTGGGCGCAAAGAAAGGGGCGAAAGAAACGCTTCCCGGTCGCATGGTCGTCGCAGACGACGACTGCCCTCGCGCCTTACTGCGCGGCGGAGTCCCGCCGACAGGCCGTCCATGGCCTGACGGCGGGAGCGCGGACTTCCTGTCCGCACCCCTGCGGGCTGACCTTGCTCGCTGCAGCGCTCGGCACGCTCCAACGGGGCAGAAGATAATACTTGACAGAGCACTATATAGCGCTATATTAGTTTTATTGCAATCTTGGAGAACGGCGATGTCGAGTCAAAATTTTGTCTGCGTTCCCATTTCATCGGAAGCATTTGCTGAGCTTGTGAATCGGTATCAAACGCGTGCCGGCTTAGTTGTGGGGAATGTAGTTCAGGATTTCTTAGATCGGACACACGCAGATTCTCCGCCCTCGCCCAAAACTGGCCTCTACTGGGAAAGACTCTACTTGCCTAGTGGAACAGAGCTAAGGACTAAATACAAAGAGGATTACAAATACGCCAAAATTAACGGTGATCGGGCAGTGTTTCAAGGTGACACTTTTAGTTCAATCTCGAAACTGTGCAACTGGATGCGTGGAAAAACAAATAATAACGCTTGGAATTTCATGGAAATAAAAAGACCGAATGACACAGAGTGGTCAAAGGCGTTTCAATTACGAAGATGAATGCGAATAAATCATCGTGCACCGCGACCCAAGCCCGCTCACACATTCAATAAAAGGGCAATTAAAACTGGTCTTCGGCCAACGCCAAGACACCTGCGGCACCGGCCACGATGGACTCCTTGAACGCCGATGCCCTAGTCAGCTCGTAGTCCGCATAGAAACGCGCGGTGCCGATCTTGGCTTGGTAAAACGCCGCGTCCCCTGTCCCTTCCGCCAAACGCCGCTGCGCGATCAAGGCGGATTGGGCCATGAGCCAACCACCCGCGACCGTACCGAGCAACATCAGGAACGGGACCGCGCCCGCCGCCGTGGCGCGCACGTTGGCGGCGTAATTCGTTACCAGCCAGTTGACTGACTCTTCCAGCGCGTTGATGCCGGCGGTCAGTCGCGTCCGGATGGCTTTCAGATTCTCGTCGCCAGCTTTGGCAAGCTGCGCATCGAGCTTGCGCATTTCGGCGATCAGCGCTTTCACGGCACCGCCCTGGTCGCGCACGATCTTGCGGCCGATCAGGTCCTTCGCCTGAATGCCGGTGGTGCCTTCGTAAATGGTGCTGATGCGCGCGTCGCGGTAATGCTGCGCGGCGCCGGTTTCCTCGATATAGCCCATGCCGCCGTGCACCTGCACGCCGAGCGAGGCGATCTCCACCGCATTCTCGGTGCACCAGCCCTTGACCACCGGAATCATCAGGTCCACGAACTCCTGCGCCTGCTCACGTGCTTTCGCATCCGAGTGACGCACAGCGTGGTCCAGTTGGGCCGCGGTCACGTACGCCAAGGCACGCATCGCCTCGACGCGTGCCTTCATGCTCATCAACATGCGGCGCACGTCGGGGTGATGGATGATGGTCACTGGCGGGCCGCCGCGCACACCGATATCCGCGCTCTGCACGCGCCCCTTGGCGTAGTCGCGCGCCTGCTGCCAGACGCGCTCCGCAATGCCCAGCCCCTGCACGCCCACGGTAAAGCGCGCCATGTTCATCATGATGAACATGTATTCCAGGCCGTGGTTTTCCTCACCGATAACGTAACCCACCGCGCCCCCCTGCTCTCCGTAACTCATCACCGCGGTCGGGCTTGCGTGAATGCCGAGCTTGTGCTCAATGGACGCGCACTGCACATCGTTGCGTTTGCCGAGCGTGCCATCCGCGTTCACCAGCACCTTGGGCACCACGAACATGGAAATGCCCTTGACGCCGGGCGGCGCATCCGGCGTGCGCGCCAGCACCATGTGGATGATGTTCCCGGTCCAGTCGTGCTCGCCGTAGGTGATGAAAATCTTCTGACCGGTGAGCTTGTAGTGGTCGCCCTCGCGCACCGCGCGGCAGCGTACCGCGGCCAGATCGGAACCGGCCTGCGGCTCGGAAAGATTCATGGTGCCGGTCCATTCGCCCGAAACCATTTTCGGCAGGAAGTGCTGCTTGAGCGCGTCGCTGCCCGTCAGCAGCAAGGCATGGACCGCGCCTTGGGTCAGCAATGAACACAGCGCGTAGGACATGTTTGCCGACTGCCACATCTCCTGCACCGGCGTGGATACCGCCTGCGGCAGTCCCTGGCCGCCGAATTCCGGCGGCAGTGACAGCGCGTTCCAGCCGTCGGCCACGAAGCGCTGATAGGCAGCCTTGAAGCCTTTGGGGGTGGTGACCGCGCCATTGCTGAATTTCGCCCCTTCCCGGTCGCCACTTTGGTTGAGCGGTGCGAGCACCTCGGCGGCGAACTTGCCGGCGGCATCCAGCACCGTGTCCAGCAGATCCGGCGTGACTTCGCCGCAGCCCGGCAGGCGCGCCACCTCGTCCAGGCCGGCCAGTTCCGTCAGGACAAATTTCATGTCACGCAGGGGGGCGGTATAGCTGGGCACGGAAAATCTCCTGACAAAAAGACCACGGCCGGCGCCGATACGCCTATTTTACAGTTTCGTCCCCACTCGCAGGTAACAACCCGGCACCTTCAGCCTTGGTGGCATCCGTCACCAGTTGATGGAACAGCGATGACTCGCGCTGGTAGAAACCCGCGGTATGCAATGAGTCAGCGAGCTTGAAATGGGTGTAATCGAAATGGTGGCACAACTCGTGCAGCAAGGTGCGCAGGAAACTGCGGAACGCGACCACCTGCCAGCGCTGGGCGGTGCGCATCCACAAAGTGATCTTCGCCACTTTGCGGGCACCCTCCACGCCTTCATACAGGCCGTGCAGCTCACCGTAACGGTTGGACGGTCGTTTCGCCAACACCTTGACCGCTACCGGCGGCGCCTGCAACTGGCTGCACAGTCCGTCCGCCAGAACCTGACAGGCCTGCTGCACCGCGGCCAACTGCGTGGATTCGAGCGCGACCTCCAGCGCCGACACGCATACCCACAACTCTGCGGCGGACTGCAACTGCAACGCGATGATGCGCTCGCTGGCATCGTAAATGCGTTTGTTGCCGGCGCTCAGACGCGCGTAATAGCTGAAGGGCATGCGCTGCCTATAATAGTCAGATGTTATCTGCGGCTCGAGTGACAGGTTTGACGCCCTGGCTCGGCAGGCTGGCGCTGCTCGGAGTGCTGTACTTCTTCCTGGCCTCGGCGGTGGTGCAATTTCTGCGGCCGGATTACAGCTTCATGGGCACGCCGCTGAGCTTTTACCTGCTCGGCCCTCACGGCGGCTGGCTGCATTCTGCGTTCTACACCCTCGCTGCCGCCATCGTGCTGCTGGCGACCGGACTGTATCTCGGCAGCGAACACGGGGCGCGCACTGCCGCGACCCTGCTGCTGTTCACCCTGGGCGCTGCGGGCGTGGCGGTCACGGCCATTTTCCCCACTGACAAGACTGCCACGCTCACCCTGGATGGGACCATCCACATTTTCGCAGCGGTCGTCGCCTTCCTGTGCACCAGCGTGGCCATGCTGATTCAATCCTGGTATTTCCGCCGCACACCCCGCTGGCGGCCGCATTTCCGTCCCGCCATGGAACTCGCGGCGTTCGAATTCGCGGTGCTGTGGTGGTACGCCCTGCTGCACTTTCCGGCGCG
>DATEJV010000003.1:0-7931 GCA_035277745.1 Gammaproteobacteria bacterium
GGAACTGCCAGCCGTGCACATCGTACAGCCCGCGCAGACCCACGACCGGCAACGGCGTTTGCGCATCCGCGGATTTGGACACACCGCTGTTCAGGTCCGACAGCCCGACCGTGAAATGCGTGGCGTGCACGCCGGCGGTGAGGCTCAAGCTCCAGGGATAGTCCGCGACAATGGCATAACGATATAACAACGAGTCGGTGCGCACGTCCGTAAATGTGCTGACCGTGGTGTTGATCGTGTAATTCACACCGCCGTAAACGATGTTTTCGTCTATCACGCGGCTGCCGGCACGGCGCAGATCGAAGAAATTGAATTCCAGCGAGGAACGTGCGTCGAAGCGGTAACCCAGTGCCGCCTGCGGTACCACGCGGCGATCCGGCAGCGCCAGATCCGACTCGAGATGCAGGTTGGTACCGTACCCGCCGTTGGGCACGTCCAGGCGGATGTTGGTCGAGGCTTTGGGATCGAATGCACCGAGACTTGCGAACCAGTCGGAGCTTATCGCCGCCCACGCCAGTGTCGGCGTTGCGGCAAAACACAGCGCAGCAAGAGCGGCGAGCTTGATATGGATACGCATATCAACGGTTGATGCGGTAGAACAGCCCTATGTCAAGCATGAATATCCAATGGAGCTGCGCCACGCCGAATTCAGAATTGAGACATGGCGGTAAACCACGACAAGAATATTTTACGCAAATTCTAAAATGTCGTATGCAGAATATAAATTTGACAAGAAGTCATCTGCGTAGTAGAAATTTTTAACGTTCAAATCCTCGTCTCGGCTGGCTATTTCACGTTAGGAGGCATCCCATGAACGTTACTCGTATATTCTCGTCTTCTCGTCTTCTCGTCTTGACTACAGTATTCATTGCAGCATCGTTTGGCGTGGTTGGCGGCGCATACGCAAATACCACGAAACCCGCTGGCAATCGTCAGAGCCAACCCCAACTGTGTTATCACGTTTGTGGCCCCGGCGGGGGCACTATCTCGTATAGCGATTCATATTCTTGGGGCACGGCTACCGGCACTGCCAATACAAATACCCTGATTTTGAATGGTATCAACTCATCCGAAGGGACAAGCATTGCTGTCTCATACGATAACAACGATCAAACGCTCACTGCCACCCTCACACATTCAATAGTTCAGCTTACCTACATAGACAACAACGGTTCCCGTGAAATGAAATATTACATCTACACCAAGAGTGCTTATGCACCCGAGGGCGATAGTGGTACATTTGTCTACGATTCAAGCGGAAACCTCATTGAAGGTGCCCCAACCGATTTATCACGGCTAGCATCAGAGGTTCGAGAGGCCGATCCAGACCAAGTCGCAGTTGCTGAGGGTATCTGGGGTACGCTAGGCGACTGGTTCGGCAATCATACATCGCAAATATTGGCCTGCGGTGTAGTAGCCGGAGCAGCCGCCATTAACGTCGTGGCAGTGTTGACTATGAATCCGGAGGCTATAGCTGCCGCAGGTGAGTGGGATTACGTGGAAGGCCCAGAAATTGTCCAGATAGCCGCTACCGATTGCTTTTAACATGGCAGGGTTTGGGCAAGTCTAATTCTGTCAGGCACAAATTGTGGCTGATGCCATGATGTTTACACTTTCAGTGTTTGTTCTCTTTGTCGCCTTGCTCAGCATACTGATAGTGCTGTTTTTTACCAAGCCGGCCAAGCAGAGGCGGCCAATAATTCTTGGCATCATTTCCGCCTTTCTGGTATTTGTATTGTTGACCTTCATATTCCACACATCAATAGACATCACCTTACCTGTCGCTTTGGTATGGATATTAGCGCTGGTGTTTGCGCACAGATATTATGCGAAAGTTGTAGCTGGGACGGGACACACGCGCGGGCGGCTTACCTCCTCTTCCAAAGTAAAAGTGCACATATTGTGGAATCACCGGGCGTCCGTTTGGATCATGGCATTCACATACGTACCGGCCGTATTTGTAGCTCTGGGTCTGGTACACCTGTTGCCACGCTACATGCTCCAACCCCTGACAGGTGTGTTTTGGATTGTGGTCATTGTCGCGCTCGCCGGATGGACGATTACAGGAATTTTGACCCTATCTATATTCCGGGGAATAAACGTTCCGATTCGAGTCATTCGCGCCGCGCTAGTAGGGAGCGCGGTACTAACTTTTGTTGTTGGATGGGCTGCATGGCCACTTGCGGCTGGACATCATTTGCTGGAATCCCCACTTACAATCGTCGCACTTGTCGTGGCATTTGCGCCCCGTCTGCTTATGGAAGACAGATTGGACGAACCTTCCCCGATCCGACCTTTGAACTTGTTAAATAATCTCTATCTTCATTTACTTGCTGATAAAACGCATACAACAGCGTAACGATATGAACTGAATCAGCGCTCGATGCTGTAGATCAAATCCGCGCCGCTGGCGAAGCCGGTTTCGGCTTCCAGCATCCAGCGCGCACTCAGCGTGTACTGCAGGCGCAGGGTGTTGAACGGCTGGCCGAAAACCGTGCCGTAGCTGATGTAAAGGCGCGGCGACAGGTATTTGCCGAGAAACATGGCGGGTGCGCTCGTGCCGTTGGCGAGCGTCACATTCTGCACGCTCACGTCCTGTACGCCGATCTGCTGGCCGAGTTCCGACGCCAGCAGTTGTCCGCCCGCGATCTGGGTGATGTCCGACGCCGTGGTGGGCGGCGCGCCGACGAGCGGCGAGAGATTCTGGTTGACGCCGGTCTGGCCGGTAAGCAAATAGGCCAGCATCTGTGACTGCGGCAGTGGCGGCTGCGCAAACAGCGATACCTTGGGATGCTGCAGGCTGCCGCGCACGATGACGCCGACGGTCTGTTCGCTGGCGCCGGGCGCCACCGTCACCGGATGTGCCGGCGGGCGGATGGCGCGGATATCGAGCGCCGGATTGCCAATCGGCCCGCCGTTGAACAGCAGGCGGCCGCGATTGATGTTGAGCTTCTGGCCGTAGGCGGTGAATTTCCCGCCCAGGATTTCGAGCGTGCCGCTGCCGGTGGTGGCATGCCCGGGCTCGTCCACCGCCTGCACGCTGCCGGCGATGCGGCCGCTGAGCCCGAAACCGTCAAATCGAACATCTTGACCCAGGATCGCGCGCACCTTGGCGTGCACCTGCCATTTGCCCGGCGGCGGAGTCTTCACGCCCACAATCACCTGGTCCGGAGACACGCTCGCGGTCTGACTGAGGTCGCGCGGCTGGATTCTCGCGTTGGGCAGCGTGACGTCGCCGTCCAGCCACACGTCATAATCGTCGAGCTTGAGGTTCAGCGCGGGCGACACCGCCACCCGTGCTTCCGGCGTATCCACCGCGCGGAAATTTTCTCCCGTCAGTTTTCCCTGCGCCTGCCAGTGGTTGACGCTGCGCGTGGCGCTGCTCGTCCAGGCAAGATTGCCGTTGCCGGAACGCGCGCTGCCATCGAGCGTCAAATGGCTGCCGTCGCCCTGGAGCTTGAGCAGGATGTCGGTGATGTGCAGACCATAACGCGGCACGCTCAACTCGCCGCCGGTGAGCACGGCGCTGCCGTCAAACAACGGATCGGAGGGCGTGCCGCTCAGCGCGAGATTGACGTCGAGTTTGCCATCCACCGCGCCGACCGCCGGTACCAGCGCGGGAATCAACTGAAAATCGCGCAGTTCGCCGTGGATATTGCCGCTCAGTGCGTTGCCCGGCGCGTGCGCGATGCGCGACTGCATGTTCAGATAACCGCCGTCCGCCAATGACCAGTTGAATTCCCCGGTAGTCAGTTCACCGTTGGACCGCAGTTTGACGTTGCCGGAGGTGAACGCCAGCAGCGTCACCTCGCGGCGATTGATGACGTTGCGAATCGCCCCCGGCGACACGCTGGCGTCGAGTGCGAGCGTGCGCTCTCCGGCGCTGTCCTCGACATGCAGGTGACCGCCGAAACTGCCCTGGTAAGCGAGCCCCTGCGGCAGCAAAGCCTGCAGATCCGCCAGCGGCACCGCGGTGATGAGCGCGTCCGCCTGCCAGTGTCCGGGCTGCCACTCGGCTTGCAGGCAGGCACCGGCACCGGCCTGCGTGACGCAGGCTTGCGGCAGGCTGAACTGTGCCGCGGCGATGCGCGGCTGCCACGGCTTCGCGCTCTTCCATACCCCGGCGCCGCGCGGTAACAGCGTTACCTCGCTCAGGTCGCCCTGCCAGACGCGCTGGGCGTAAGCACCGGCGCCGGCGATCCGGACACTGCCGATGGGCAAAGTGACTGTGAGTTTCAGCTTGTGACTGCCTGGTGACCCCGTGGCCTCGCCGTCGGCGGAATCGATCCGCAGCCTGCCGATCTGCGCGCCCGCAAGCTGCACGCTCGCGCGGCTCGTCGGAACCGTTCCCGCCAGATTCGCCTGCATGTCCAAGGTCTGCACGCTGTCGTCCCGATACCGCAGGTCCCGGCCCCGGAGCTTGAAACTCAGCTGCGGAACCGCACCGGAAAAATCCGCCTGCCCGCTGCTGTGCAAATCTCCGTGCATGCCGGGCCAGAGCGAACCGAGGTCCGGGGCGTCGAGCGTCCAGGCGAGGTGCGCACGCCGGCCGTATTCGCCGTCGAGCTGCAGGCGGTTTTTTCCAGATTGCACCTGCAGGCGCTGGAACTGCCAGAGGCCCGCGCGGTGACTCATGCTGCCGGAGGCCAGCACCGGTACATGGCGCAATTCGCCGTCCAGGCGCGTCACCTGCACGGTCCAGCTCGCACGCGGCGTGCGCTGCCCCGAGAACCGCGCGTTGAAGTCGAGCGCGCCCGGAAAATCCGGATACAAGGCCGCGGGATTGAGCTGCTGCGCGGCGACCGTGTACTGCCAGTTCCGGCCGGACGCGTGCGGCACCCGGCCTTGCGCCTGTATCCGGCCGCCGAGCCAGGCGGCATTGAAGCGGTCCACGATCGTGGTCTCCGCATCGCCGTGGCCGCGGAACTGCAGGTCCATGGGCGGCAGCGGCTGGTCCTGATTGAAATGCGTCAGGGCCAGTTGGAATTTGCGCGCGCTCGCCGTCAGTTGCCAGACATGCGGTGCAGACATGCCGACGTTGCCCTCGGCCTTGAATCGGCCGCGGTTGTTGAGCGCACCGTCGAGAGTCAACAGCACTTGATGCATCCTGGCAGTCAAGGTGAGTTCGCCGCGCGGCGACGTGAACCAGGGCTTGCCGGTCAACGGCAGCGGCAGCGCCTGCCATTCGCCGTGCAGGGCCGGCTGCCATCGGCCCTCGGCGTAACGCACCTGGCCGGCCAGTGCGAAACGCGTGCGCGTCTGCGCGCGCGCCAGATCCAGGCTGCGGATGTCGAGCACGCGGTCCGCCCATTTCAAATCCACGTGGCTTTGCCACCGGCCGGAGACGGGTTCACGCGCGTCGATGTCGCCGCTGAGCAGCGTAGCCCGCGGATCGCCCTGCAGGCGCAGCGCTCCGTGTGCCGCGAGTTGCGGCCAGCCGCTGCGCAGACGCTGCGGATCGAGGTCGTTGAATTCCAGCGTGCCGTCCCAGGACGGCGCCGTGAACAGCGCATGGACCTGCGCGGCCACTTGCAGCGGGAACGGCGCCGTCAACGATCCGCTGAGGCGCAAAAGCTGTCCGTTTCCCGCCAGGCTCGCCTGCCCCGCGAATGCCGGCCACTGCGGCAGGTGCAACTGCCACTGCAATTGCCCGTTGATGTGCCCGCCGGGCTGGAATTGCCAGTCACCGTCACCGGTCACCCGCAGTTGCGCACCGCTCGCCTGCAATCCGCTCACCGACCAGGCGCGGTTGTCGAGCCGCGCTGAAAGCTGCGCCTGATCCACGTGCAGCGGCGGTGTCAGACCGGGCGCCTCGATCTGCAGGTCCTGCAGCCTGAGCTGCTGCACATTGATGGCTACCGGGAGGTGCGGCGGTTGCGGGCGCAGCCAACGCGCACGCGTCGCGCCCGTGCCGGACTTGAGCGTGACCTGCATCGTGTTCAAATCCAGGCGGGTGATATTCACTCGCCGCGCCAGCAATGCTGAAATTCGCCATTCCATGGTGAGCCGACCGATCCTGGCGTCGAAGGACGGTGCATGCACCCGCACGTCGTCGAGTGTGATCGGTCCGGAGAGCGCGCCTTGTACCGCTCCGACGCTGAGCTGGCCGGGGTAACGGGCAATCATCTGCGTTACGGTCCAGCGCAGTACGGTTTCACTGTGCAGAGTGAACAGCACCGTGCCCGCGACCAGCAGGATAAGCGCGGCGATGACTCCGGCCACGATGCGCTTGATCACAGGTCCGTCCCGATGCTGATGTGGATGCGGTACCAGCCGAGGTCGGGGCGCTTCACCGGGTGGGCGAAGTCCAGACGCACCATGCCCACGGGCGTGCGCCAGCGCAGCCCCACGCCCACGCCCTTCTCCAAAGAGGTGTTGAAGGAATTGAACACGTTGCCCGCATCCACGAACGCCGCCACGCCGAACACCGGTCCCAGCATGTGATCCATTTCCACGCTGCCGATGAGCATGTCCTTGCCGCCGATGACGTTGCCGTATTGATCAGTCGGGCCGATGGAATTGAAAGCATAGCCGCGCACCGTCATGTCGCCGCCGGTGAAGAAGCGTTGCGACAGCGGCAGGGCATTGAAATCGCGGGTGGCGGTGGCGCCCACTTCCCCGCGCAGCAGCAGGCGCGTACGCGGCGCGATCGTGAAGATCAGCTTGGCGCTCAGGTCGGCGCGCAGGAAGCTGGTGCTGGAACCGAGCGCCTGGCTCGCGCCGCGGATATCCAGCGACATGCGAAAGCCGTGGGTCGGAAATATCGGATCGTCGGCCACCACGCGCGAGAACGTGCTGCCCGGCAACAGCAGCGTGCTGATGCTGCTGGGGCTGGCCGCGTAATCGCTGCGGTTGTGCGAGAGCTGCACATACTGGTTCCAGGACCAGTCATTCAGGGTGGTGAGGCGATTCACTCCCAATGCAGTGGTGTAGGCCACGCCGCTGCCGAGTATCTGGCGCACGTTGGCCACGCTGTACACCAGCGTCGGGCCGTTGGGCGTGGGCACGGTGTAACTCACCTGGGTGCTGGCGAGCACGTGTGAATACTGGCCGAGCACCGAAAACTTGTGGCCCTCGGCATTGAGGCGGCGGTTCTCCCAGCCAAGCGTCATGCGCGGTCCGGTATCGGTGCCGTAACCCAGGCCCAGCACGTATTTGTTGCGCTTGCGCGGACTGAGCGCGATCACCACCGGGATGTGCCGGGCGGGACCGGCGGCGGCGCGCTGCGGCTGCACCTGCACGAGATCGAAGTAACCGGAATCGTTGAGCGCGTACTCCAGCGCCAGCAGCTTGCCGCCGTCGTAGGGGTCGCCCGGCTTGAACGTCACGTATTGCGCCAGGAACTTCGAGTCCATGAAATCCTGCTCGAACGTGACCGCGCCGAAATAGTACTGTTCGCCGGTGTCGAGATGCAGCTCGACGTCGGCCCAGTGCGCGGCCGGATCCACGCGCAGCACGCTGGTCTCGTACCCGGCGTCGAGATAACCGTGGTGCGTAGCGATATCCAGCAGCCGCTGTTTCACCTGTGAGTAGAGCGGCTGATTCAATTGGGCCCCGGGTTTGAGCGACAGCGCGGCCAGATATTTGGCGAACGCGGTATCGCCCTGGCCCGGACCGCTGACCGCCACGTCCACGTGCCGCAATGTCACCGGCGCACCGGGAGTGACCGTATAAACGACACTCCAGCCGTTTTCGGTTTCCTTGAGGTCGCTGGCAACCTGCGCCTGGTAGTAGCCGAAAGGCTGAAGCGCGGTTTTGATCTCGGCCGGCGCGCGCGCGTTCATCTGTTCCACCAGCGCGTCGTTGAGGTTGGGCGCGTCTTTGTAGGCGTTGATGCTGAGATAAGCGAGCACGTTGGTGAGCAACTCGCCGCTCACGCCCTGCACCTGAATCTGAACCTGCGGCGCGGCGGCGTGCGCGCCCGCGCTCAC
>DATEJV010000004.1:0-8831 GCA_035277745.1 Gammaproteobacteria bacterium
CATGCTGCGCGGCTCACCCTGCATGTGCATGAGCACGACCGGTACGCCAAGCTGGGCCGCGGTTTCCAGTGCCCCCGGCTGGCGCAGCGCATACACGTCGTTGATCATGCCGGCGCCCGCCGCCACCGCGGCGCGCATCACTTGCGGCTTGCCGGTGTCTATGGAAACCGGAACATCCATTTCTCGCCGCAGGCGCTCGATGAGCGGAACGACGCGGTCCATTTCCTCCTGCGCACTCACCGCCTCTGCACCCGGGCGCGTAGACTCCCCGCCGATATCAATGAAGGCCGCACCTGCGCGCACCATCTGCTCCGCATGGTGCAGCGCCGCGTCGAAATCCATGAATGCGCCACCATCGGAAAACGAATCCGGCGTGCGGTTGAGCACGCCCATGACCCGGGGTTGCGCCAGGTCCACGTTGTGCTTGCCGAGTTTCAGTTGCACAAACCCAACCTCAATCGCAGAAATGCCCGGGACCCGACATGCAATGCCACACTGCGCGCGCAGGTTGAGGCAGCGGGACAACCCCCGGCTGCGACATATCCGCCGGATTCCGGCGCGCGGCTACAGAATGACACATAAAGAAAAAGCCGGCGCACAGCGCCGGCTTTTCCATTCTGCGTGCTTCAGTCTCAGTGCTGTTCGGCGTGGCTGCTGCTTTTGGCCGCGGCCGCCGCGGGAGCGGGCGCAGGTGGAGTAGCAGGAGCAGCTGCACCGCCAACCGGCTGTGGCTGGCCACCGCGGTCGCTGTCGTCCCAGCCATCGGGCGGGCGCGGCTGCTTGCCGGCCATGATGTCGTCAATCTGCGCCGCATCTATGGTCTCGTACTTCATGAGCGCCTCGGCCATGAGGTGCAGCTTGGGAAGATTTTCCTGCAGCAGCTGCCTGGTGCGCTGGTAGTTGCGGTCAATCAGGCTGCGCACCTCGACGTCGATCACACGCTGCGTATCGCCGGAAATCTGCTTGTGACGCGTGATCGAATGGCCGAGGAACACCTCGCCCTCCTCTTCTTCGTAGGACAGCGGCCCGAGCTTTTCCGACAGGCCCCACTTGGTAACCATGTTGCGCGCGATCTGGGTGGCGCGCTCGATGTCGTTGGCCGCGCCGGTGGTCACGCAGTCCGCACCGAAGATGATTTCCTCGGCTACACGCCCGCCAAACAGGCTCGACAACTGGCTCTCCAGGCGCCGCTTGCTGTAGCTGTAGCGGTCGTCTTCGGGCAGGAACATCGTGATACCGAGCGCGCGCCCGCGCGGAATGATGCTCACCTTGTAAACCGGATCGTGATCCGGTACCAGCCGACCGACAATCGCGTGGCCGGATTCGTGGAACGCCGTGAGCTTCTTTTCGTCTTCGCTCATCACCATGGAACGGCGCTCCGCGCCCATCATGATCTTGTCCTTGGCCTTTTCGAATTCCCCCATGCCGACGCTGCGCTTGTTGCTGCGCGCCGCGAACAGCGCGGCCTCGTTCACCAGGTTGGCGAGGTCGGCACCGGAGAAGCCGGGCGTACCGCGCGCGATGATCGAGGGCCGCACGTCATCCGCAATCGGCACCTTGCGCATGTGCACCTTGAGAATCTGTTCGCGTCCGCGCACGTCCGGCAGCGGCACCACCACCTGGCGGTCGAAGCGCCCGGGGCGCAAGAGCGCGGGATCGAGCACGTCCGGACGGTTGGTGGCCGCGATTACGATCACGCCTTCGCTGCCCTCGAAGCCGTCCATTTCCACCAGCAACTGGTTGAGCGTCTGTTCGCGTTCGTCGTGACCGCCGCCGAGACCCGCGCCGCGGTGCCGGCCCACGGCGTCAATCTCGTCAATAAAGATGATGCAGGGCGCGTGTTTCTTCGCCTGTTCGAACATGTCGCGCACGCGCGAAGCGCCCACGCCCACGAACATCTCGACGAAGTCGGAACCGGAAATCGAAAAGAACGGCACCTTGGCCTCGCCGGCGATGGCCTTGGCAAGCAGCGTTTTGCCGGTACCGGGCGCACCCACCATGAGCACGCCGCGCGGGATGCGTCCGCCCAATTTCTGGAACTTGCCGGGGTCGCGCAGGAATTCCACCAGCTCGGCCACTTCCTCCTTGGCTTCTTCGACGCCGGCGACGTCAGTGAACGTGACCTTGACTTGATCCTCGCCCAGCATGCGTGCGCGGCTCTTGCCGAAGGCCATGGCGCCGCGGCCGCCCGCGCCTCCGGACATCTGGCGCATGAAGTACACCCACACCAGCACCAGCAGGATGATCGGGCCGAACGAGAACAGCAGTTGCAGCAGCCACGAGGTCTGCTCGGGCGGCTTGGCCTCGATCTTGACGTTGGCGTTGTTCTTGCGCAGCGTGTCCACCAGCGGTGTGAAATCGGTGGTCAGCGGGCTGTAGGTGCTGAATTTCTCGCCCGAGGACAGCGTGCCGGTGATGTTGCGTCCGTCAAAGGTGACGCTGCCGATACTGCCCTGCTGTACGTCGGAGAGGAACGTCGAATAGGCAATTGCCTGGGGCTTGCTGCCGCCGGAAGTGAAGCTGTTGAACACAGCGATCACCACCACGCCAATCAGCACCCAGATGAGCAGGGTTTTGAGAAAATCGTTCAAAATCCGTCCCTCACACGCGCCGCCACGCCGACGCTCGCCTCAATTCTAGCATTTAGACCACACCGGACTTCGGGCGTTGCGCCAGCAGGTAAAGCTCGCGGCTGCGGGCCCGGGAGGCGCCGGGTTTGCGCGTCGCCACGGTCTCAAAATCACGGCGCAGCGCCTGCAAAAACTCCGCAAATCCGGCTCCCTGAAACACCTTGACCAGCAGCACACCGCGCGCGGCCAGCAGCGGACGGGCGAATTCCAGCGCCTGCTCCGCGAGCCGCATGGCCCGCGCCTGGTCAACGTCGCCCTCCCCGGTGATATTGGGCGCCATGTCGGATAAAACAAGGTCTATCCGGCGCTCCGCCAGGCGCTCGTGCAGCCTGGCCAGTACCGCCTCGTCGGTGAAATCCCCGTGCAGGAACTCGACTCCCGCCAGTGGCGCCATCGGCAGGATGTCCAGGGCCAGCAGCAAGCCGCGGCCCGCCATGACACCCGCCGCGTACTGACTCCAGCCGCCGGGAGCCGCGCCCAGATCCACGATGGTCATGCCGGGTTTGATGAGATGATCGCGGCGCTGGATCTCCTCCAGCTTGAAGGCCGCACGCGAACGCCAGCCCTGCGCTTGCGCGCGCTTCACGTAGGCATCGGAAAAATGCTCGGCCAGCCAGCGCGAGCTGCTGGGCGTGCGCTTACTCGTAACGCACCTTGACGATCTCGAACTGGCGCTCGCCCGCGGGCGTCTTGACCACCGCCACGTCGCCCTCGCGCTTGCCGATCAGCGCGCGCGCCATGGGCGAATTCACCGAAATGCGTCCGGCCTTGATGTCGGCTTCGTCCTCACCCACAATCTGGTAGGTGCTCTCGTCGCCGCTGTCTTCATCGGACAACAGCACGGTAGCGCCAAATACGACTTTGCCGTTGGCGGGAATGCGCGTGACGTCGATGATCTCGGCATCCGCGAGTTTGGACTCGAGATCCTTGATGCGGCCTTCGATGAAACCCTGCTGCTCCTTGGCGGCGTGATACTCGGCGTTCTCGCTCAGATCGCCGTGGGCGCGCGCCTCGGCAATCGCCTTGATCACGCGCGGCCGGTCTTCACTCTTCAGACGCTTCACTTCCGCGCGCAGACGCTCGGCGCCGCGCACCGTCAGGGGCACTTTCGCCATCAGGCCAGCTCCCGGTGCAGATCCTGCAATTTGTTTACGTCGGCGGATTCCAGGTAATCGAGTGCGATCACCGTGGCTTTCGCGGCCGCGATGGTCGTGTAATAGGTAATCTTGTGCGCCACCGCTTCGCGCCGGATGGAGTAGGACTCCAATATGGCCTGTTTGCCCTCGGTGGTGTTGACTATGAGACTGACTTCCTCGTTTTTGATCAGGTCCACCACGTGCGGCCGGCCTTCGCGCACCTTGTTGATGCGCTCGCAGCTTACGCCCGCCGCCGTCAGCGTTGCCGCCGTGCCGTGGGTGGCAACCAGCTTGAATCCGCGCTCGATGAGCGCCTTCGCCAAACCCACGACGGCGCGCTTGTCGGCGTCGCGTACCGAGAGCAAGGCCTTGCCGCCGCTCGGAATGATGGTGCCGGAAGCAAACTGCGCCTTGGCATAGGCTTCACCGAAACCACGGCCCGTGCCCATGACCTCGCCGGTGGATTTCATTTCCGGCCCGAGTATCGGATCCACGCCGCGGAACTTGATGAACGGGAACACCGGCTGCTTGACCGAGAAATACCCGGGCACCGGAATGGCGCGCACGCCCTGCTGCGCGAGACTGCGGCCCGCCATGCAGCGCGCCGCCACCTTGGCGAGCGATACGCCGACCGCCTTGGATACGAACGGCACGGTGCGCGAGGCGCGCGGATTGACCTCCAATATATAGAGCTTGCCGTCCTGAATGGCGCACTGTGCGTTCATCAGCCCCACCACCTTGAGGGCGTTGGCGAGCTTGATCACGGTCGCGCGGATTTCGGCTTGCATGGCCGCGGACAAGGTGTTGGGCGGCAGCGAACAGCCCGAATCGCCGGAATGGATGCCGGCCTGTTCGATGTGCTCCATGATGCCCGCGACCAGTACCTCCTGGCCGTCGGCGAGCGCGTCCACATCCACTTCGATGGCATCTTCGAGGAAACGGTCCATGAGCACCGGCGAATCGTTGGAAACCTTCACGGCGCTGCGGATGTAGCCCACCAGATCCTCTTCGCTGAACACCTCCTGCATGGCGCGCCCGCCGAGCACGTAGGACGGCCGCACCATCAGGGGATAGCCCACTTCGCGCGCCCGCTTCACGGCCTCCTGCTCGTTGCGTGCGCTGCGCGCCGGCGGCTGGCGCAAGCCCAGTTTCTCCACCAGTTTGGAGAAACGCTCGCGGTCTTCGGCGAGGTCAATCGAGTCGGGCGAGGTGCCGATGATCGGCGCACCCGCAGCCTCGAGCGCACGCGCCAGTTTCAGCGGCGTCTGCCCGCCGAATTGCACGATCACGCCCTTGGGCTTTTCCAGCTCGATGATCTCCATCACGTCCTCGAAGGTCAGAGGTTCGAAGTACAGGCGGTCCGAGGTGTCGTAATCGGTGGACACGGTCTCGGGATTGCAGTTGACCATGATGGTCTCGAATCCGTCTTCGCGCAGCGCCAGTGCCGCATGCACGCAGCAATAGTCGAACTCGATGCCCTGACCGATACGGTTCGGCCCGCCGCCCAGCACCATGATCTTGTCGCGCGCCGAGGGTTGGGCCTCGCACTCCTCCTCGTAAGTCGAATACAGATAGGCGGTATCCGAGGCAAACTCCGCGGCGCAGGAATCCACGCGCTTGTACACCGGGCGGATGCCCAGCTTGCCGCGCAGCGCGCGCAACGCATGTTCCTTCACGCCCACGAGCGCGGCCAGACGGCTGTCGGCAAACCCCTTGCGCTTCAGCGCGCGCAGGCGCCCGGCATCCAGGGCCTGTAGGCCAGATGCGCGCACCTGCTGTTCTTCCCGTACCAGGTCCTCGACCTGCGCGAGAAACCAGGGATCAATGCGGGACAGATTGAAGATTTCTTCGGGTGTCAGGCCGGCGCGGAAAGCATCCGCCACGTACCACAGCCGTTCCGGGCCGGCGGCGCGCAATTCGTGGCGTAGCACATCCATGACGCCGGGCGCGGTGAAATCTTCAATTTTTTCATTCAGGCCGTCGCTGCCGGTTTCCAGACCGCGCAGCGCTTTCTGCAGCGATTCCTGAAAACAGCGGCCAATGGCCATGACCTCGCCCACGGATTTCATCTGCGTGGTCAGGCGCGGCTCGGCTTGGGGAAACTTTTCGAACGTGAAGCGCGGGATCTTGGTGACCACGTAATCAATGGTCGGCTCGAAGGAAGCCGGCGTGGCGCCGCCGGTGATTTCATTGCGCAGTTCATCGAGCGTGTAGCCGACGGCAAGTTTCGCCGCCACCTTGGCGATCGGAAAACCGGTGGCCTTGGAGGCCAGCGCCGAGGAACGCGACACGCGCGGATTCATCTCGATCACCAGCAGCCGCCCGTCCCCGGGATGGACCGCGAATTGCACGTTGGAACCGCCGGTTTCCACGCCCACCTTGCGCAGCACCGCGATGGAGGCATCGCGCATGCGCTGGTATTCCTTGTCGGTAAGCGTTTGCGCCGGCGCCACGGTGATGGAATCGCCGGTGTGCACGCCCATGGGGTCGAGGTTCTCGATGGAACACACGATGATGCAGTTGTCGTGCTTGTCGCGCACCACCTCCATCTCGAATTCCTTCCAGCCGAGCACCGATTCCTCGATCAGCAGCTCGTTGGTGGGCGACAGATCCAGGCCGAGTTCGCAGATTTCCACAAACTCGTCGCGATTGTAGGCGATGCCGCCGCCCGAACCGCCGAGCGTGAACGAGGGACGGATCACCGTGGGATAGCCGATCTCGGCCTGTACCGCCAGCGCTTCTTCGAGGTTGTGTGCCAGACCGGCGCGCGGCACCGCCAGCCCGATGTCCTGCATGGCGCGGCGGAACAGGTCGCGGTCCTCCGCCATGTCTATGGCCTCGCGCGAAGCGCCGATCATCTCTACGCCGAATTTTTCCAGCACGCCCTCGCGCGCGAGATCTAGCGCGCAGTTGAGTGCGGTCTGGCCGCCCATGGTGGGCAAGAGCGCGTCCGGACGTTCCTTTTCGATGATGCGTGCGAGCGTGCGCCAGTGGATCGGCTCGATATACACCGCGTCCGCCATCTCCGGATCGGTCATGATGGTCGCGGGATTGGAATTCACCAGCACCACGCGGTAACCCTCGGCACGCAGCGCCTTGCACGCCTGCGCGCCGGAATAATCGAATTCGCAGGCCTGGCCGATGACGATCGGTCCGGCACCGATGATCAGCACGCTCTGGATGTCGTTGCGCTTGGGCATCGCTGTGCTCTCAGCTCATCGGCACGCCCGCATCGGGCGTGCGCCTGCCAACGCAGCGCGCGCTGCGCGCTGCCGGGGAAAGGTAATTGTGCATACTCAGGCCGTCGCCGCCATCGGCCCGGACGCGCGGCGCGCCGCCATGGCGTTCACGAAGCGCTCGAACAGCGGGCGCATGTCGTGCGGCCCGGGACTGGCCTCGGGATGTCCCTGAAAACTGAAGGCCTCGCAGTCGGTGCGCTCCATGCCCTGCAGCGTACCGTCAAACAGCGAACGATGCGTGGCCCGCAGGGTCGGCGGCAGACTGCTCTCGTCCACCGCAAAACCGTGGTTCTGGCTGGAGATCATCACCCGCCCGCTGTCCAGATCCAGCACCGGATGATTGGCACCATGGTGGCCGAATTTCATTTTCAGGGTGCGCGCGCCGCTCGCCAGCCCCAGCAACTGATGGCCCAGACAGATGCCGAAAATCGGAATACCGGCCTTGAGAAATTCGCGCATCGCCTGGATCGCGTAGTCACAGGCTCCGGGATCTCCGGGACCGTTGGAGAAAAACAGTCCGTCCGGACTGAGCGCCAGGGCTTCACGCACGGTGGTCTGCGCGGGCACCACGGTCACGCGGCAGCCGCGATCCACCAGGATGCGCAGAATCGTGCGCTTGGTGCCGTAGTCGTAGGCTACGACGTGGAACTGACCGCCCTTGACCAGCGGCGATGAATTGCTGTCCGGCCGCCAGGTACCCAGGTTCCATTCATACGGCTTGCGCGTACTCACCACCTTGGCGAGATCCATGCCATTCAGGCCGGGAAAGGCGTGCGCCTGTTGCAGCGCGCTGCTTTCCTGTGCGTCCGGGCCGGCCGCGATGCAGCCGTTCTGCGCGCCCTTTTCACGCAGCAGGCGCGTGAGTCTGCGGGTATCAATGCCGGCGATGGCGACGATATGTTCGCGTTGCAGGTAATCGCCCAGCGTCGCGCGCATGCGCCAGTTGCCGGCATGCACCGGCAGGTCGCGGATGATCAATCCGGCCGCCATGACGCGTGCGGACTCGGCGTCCTCCGGGTTAACCCCGGTATTGCCGACATGCGGATAAGTGAGAGTGACGAGCTGTTGGTAGTAGGACGGATCGGTGAGGATTTCCTGATACCCCGTCATGGCGGTATTGAACACCACCTCGCCGCTTGCCGCCCCGGAAACACCAATGGAAACACCCCGGAAAATCGTACCGTCCTCGAGAGCCAGGATGGCCGGCTGTTCCAAAGGCACCTCCTCAGTAGCCGTCGCAGCCTGCAGCGTTGCTGCCGATCCTGCGCCGCGGGTTGCAGTTGCGGGCGAATTTTAGCGGAACGCCGTGGTGTCCGTCCACGCCCGCATCAGCTCAGCGGAAGATTCAGTACCGCGGCCATGCGGTATTCACCCGCGGGCCGGCCCACAATCCACTTGGCCGCCGCCAGTGCACCGCGGGCAAACGCGGTGCGACTCGCGGCACGATGCGTGAGTTCCAGGCTCTCGGCCGGACCGCCGAACAGCACGCGGTGTTCGCCCGCCGCGTCTCCGGCGCGCATCGAGGCAATGCCGATGCTGCCCGGCCGACGCGGTTCGGATGCGCCATGGCGCATGAATGTCACGTGGTCTTCAAGGCGCGCGTGGCGTGCGGCCGCTGCGGCTTCGGCCAGGGCCAGCGCGGTTCCCGAGGGTGCGTCGCGCTTGCTGCGGTGATGGATGTCGGTGATCTCGAGGTCGTACTCCTCCCCGAACGCCGCTGCCGCGGTGCGCGTCAGCGCCAGCAGCAGATTGGCACCGAGGCTCATGTTGGGTGCGGCCAGCACCGCGATGCGCCGGCTGGCCGCCGCAAGTTTGGCGCGCGTCGC
>DATEJV010000005.1:0-14676 GCA_035277745.1 Gammaproteobacteria bacterium
GCAGCTTGTGGTGATACCAGGCGGTGGCCGCGAAGGTCGGCAGCATCATTTCATACGGCAGGTCCACGCCCGGATTGACCTGCGGAAAATCCGCGTTCAGATCGAAGTTGAGGATTGCCGACAACAGGATCACGCCGTTCAGGTCCACATCGTCATTGGTCTCGAGATCGTTGGCGAGCACCGCCGAACGTGTGGTGCCGTAGGACTCGCCGAACAGATACTTGGGCGAATTCCAGCGGCCGTACTGCGACAGGAACCGCGTGATGAACTGCGCGAAAGTGCGGGCGTCCTGATCCACGCCGTAGAAATCCTTGGCGCTGCCCTCGCCGCCCTCGTCTTTGCCAAGAATGCGCGAGAAGCCGGTGCCCATGGCGTCTATGAATACCTCGTCGGTGGCATCCAACAGGCTGTACTGGTTGTTTACCAGTTGATAGGGCGCAGCCGGGGTATGGGTGTGATCCTCGGTGACCACGCGGCGCGGGCCGAAGGCGCCCATGTGCAGCCACACCGTCGAGGAGCCGGGGCCGCCATTGTAAAAGAAGGTCACCGGCCGGTTGGCGGCGTTTGCGCCCTCTTTGAAATACGCGATGTAGAACATGCTGCCGGTCGGCTTGTCATCCTTGTTCTTGAGAATGATGGTGCCGGCCACCGCCTTGTAATGGATGGTCTGGCCTTCAACCGTCACCGTGCCGATGGTGGTGGATTCCTGCGGCGTGGCCGAGGCCGCACCGGTGGGCGCTGCCGGTGGGGCGGCGGGCTTGTCGGCCGCAAAGGCCGGCAGAACCAGTGCGCACAGGACCAGGGCGGTCAGCAAGCGGGATGTTTTCACGGGGAATCTCCTCAAGGAATTATTTTGATGCGGCGACACCGATGCAATCAGGACACCGTATCCGGCGTTTGGTTCCGTGCCGGCGGCTGGAAGAGCACGCAGCCTACGCCCAATAACCTGTGTCCGTCCAGCCGGAATGGCCGGAGTGCGAAGGGATGCACACCGGATTTGCCGGGAGTACATTGCGCGCGTCTCCGCCGTCGAGGACATGCCCATGAGTCGCCGTGTCTGGTTCTTTGGAATATTGAGCGTGGTGGCCGTGGCCGCCTTTATCCGATTGGCATTCTTCAACTACACCCACGCCGGATTGCCGGTGGGCATCACGCACCGGGGCTCGGCCATTTACGTGCGTGCACCGGGAGGCATGCCGCTTGCGGCCGGGCTGCAAGCCGGAGATCAACTGGAAATAAAACAGATGACTCCGGCGGCACGCGCGGCGGTGTTGCTGAGCGAAGCCATCAAGGCGGGGCTAACTTACGATGTTGTGGTGAGTCGCGGAAACCGGACATTGACGGTGCCCGTTACCAGTCAAGCGCCACCGCAAACCGCATTCAACCCCGTCAATCAAGTTCTGGCTTATGCGTTGATGTTCGCTTTTCTGGTGCTGGGGCTGCTGGCGTTGTGGCGCGGCAGGAATCTGGCCGCCTGGGGCCTGGGGCTGATGTCTTTGAATGTCATCATCCTCAATGGTCTGCGCAACATTCCAGTTTCCGCCGGAGCCGCCGTTGCTCTGGATATTTTAGCCAATTGCATTATCGCTGAGCTTTTATTGACCGGCTTGTATCTCATGGCCTATGCCGTTGTGGCAAAAGGGTTGAAACCCGCGTTGAAACACGCGTTCACCTGGATATTTGCCATTTCCATCGCCCTACTTGTAGTGTTGTCCGGCGCGCGCACACTGGGGATCGTGTACCTCGCCTGGAACGGCGTGTCGCCATTGGTACTGCCGGCGATCAGCATATGGTTGGGCATGATTTCATTCCTGATGCTGCTGCTGGGCTACACGCGTGCGGGCGCTGAACAGCGGCTGCGCAGCCGCTGGATTCTGGCCAGTACCGGAATGATATTGTTGGCGGTGGTGCTGACTTACATTGCGACCCAGACCAGCCAGCCGGTTTCGGCTCTCACGCTCGCTATCCTGAGTGAGATTGCGTTTCTGTTGGCGGTCGCGGGCTACGGCTATGCGTTGCTGCGCCACCGTCTGGTGGATGTGCGCATCGTGCTGAACCGCACGCTGGTGTATGGCGTGATCACCGCCGTCGTGGTCGGCGTATTCGCCGCCATCAATGCCCTGGTGGAGCGCGCAACGCTGGGCCAAGGCGCAAGCCTGATCTTGGAACTCATTGTGCCGCTGGCGCTCGGCATCGTGCTCGGCAGCCTGCGCAAGTACCTCGACACCTATATCAATCGTCTGGTGTTCCGCCGTCAATACCGCGCCGAGCAGGCGCTCAACGATTTCGCGCGTACCTGCGGCTTCATTGAACAGCCGGAACACCTGCTCGACCTGACGGCGCAACAGGTCTTCGAGCACAGCCATGCGCAGAGCGTGGCTTTGTACGAACGCCAGGCGCAGGGGTACATCCGCGTGCGTCAACGCGGGACCGTGGAATTGCCGCAGCAGATTGAAACGGACGATCTGGCGTTTGTGCATCTGCGCGCCGGCGACCACGAAGTTGATTTGCATGAAATGACGAGTGCACTCGGAAAAGGTGGCTACGTGTTCTCCATGGCGGTGCGCGGCAGGCTCATCGGTGCGCTGGTCTGCGGTCCACGGCCGGCGGAGCAGTACACCGCGGATGAACGCGCGCTGCTGTTCCACGTGGCCCAGCAATCGGGCGTGGCCCTGCACGCGCTGCGCAGCCGTGAACATGAAAACTTCGTGGACTCCGTGGCGCGCGGCGCGTTGGACGCCGCCAGTGCCCGCGAGCGTGCGCGCCAACTGGTGGCGGCCTGGCAGGCGGCATGAACTTCGATATCGGCTTGTGGGAGCGACGGTCTCCGTTGTGAGCCCACGAATTATCGCGGCGAATATCGCCGCTCCCACAGTGAACTGAACAAAATATGCCACGAATCAAAATTGAACTACCGGAGCACTTTGCGTTCCAAACCGAACTCAGCGTGCGCGTCGGAGACCTCAACTACGGCAACCATCTGGGCAACGACGCGGTGCTCACGCTGATGCACGAAGCGCGCCGGCGCTTCCTTTTGTCGCTGGACATCGAGGAAATCGGTGCCGACGGCATCGGTTTCGTGATTGCCGACGCGGCCGTCGTTTATCGGGCACAGGCGTTTTTCGGCGACCGGCTGCGCATTGAAGTCGCGGCGGGAGAATTCGCGAGCCGCGGCTGTGATTTTTATTATCGCGTCAGCCACGCGGCCGATGAACGCACGGTCGCGGAAGCCAAAACCGGCGCGGTGTGTTTCGATTTCCGCGCGCAGAAGGCCGTGGCGTTCCCGCCGGCCACGCTCGCCAGACTGCAAGCGCGCATGCCGCGCTGACCGCTATTAACGGCGCCACGGCGCTGGGGTATAGTTTTGCGGGTCCAGGAATCGGCCGCAGCGCCGCCATTCAACAACAAGCAGGGATTCCCGTGTCCACCGCCATCGCCATCCTCTGGATCATCGTGTTCATCGCCTACAGCCTCACGATCCTGTACCTGCGCAGTTCGCTGCTGGTAGCCACCGGCCTGTATCTGCTGTACCTGATCGTGTACACGCTCATCGGCACCGGACCGGACTGGCTGACGCTGTTGTTCTGGATCATCTTTCTGGCGATCGCGATTCCGCTCAACATCAAGGAACTGCGCCGGCAATGGATCAGCCGGCCATTGCTGGACATATTCCGCAAAGTCATGCCGGAGATGTCGGAAACCGAGGCCGCGGCGCTCGAAGCCGGCACTGTGTGGTGGGACGGGGAACTGTTCAGCGGCAAGCCCAACTGGAAGAAGCTGCTGGACACACCGGCACCGAAACTCTCGGACGAGGAACAGGCGTTCCTGGACGACGAAGTCGAGACTCTGTGCGGCATGCTGGACGAGTGGAAGATTACCCACGAATGGGGCGACCTGCCGCCCGAGGCCTGGGACTTCCTGAAGCAGCAGGGCTTCTTCGCCTACATCATCCCGAAAAAATACGGCGGCAAGGAATTCTCCGCGCTCATGAATTCCGAAACCCTCGCCAAGGTCGCGAGCCGCAGCCCGACCGCGGCTTCGATCATGGCGGTGCCGAATTCGCTCGGCCCCGCGGAGCTCTTGCTGCGCTACGGAACCGAAGCGCAGAAAAACCATTACCTGCCGCGGCTCGCTTCCGGCGAGGAGGTGCCGTGCTTCGCGCTCACCTCGCCCAGCGCGGGCTCGGATGCCGGTTCGATCACCGATTACGGCGTGGTGTGCAAAGACCGCTGGCAGGGCAAGGAGGTCGTCGGCATCCGCCTCAACTGGAGCAAGCGCTACATCACGCTCGCGCCGATCGCCACGCTCATCGGTCTGGCGTTCAAGCTCTACGATCCCGAGCACCTCGCGGGCGACAAGGACCAGTACGGCATCACCTGCGCGCTGATCCCGCACGACGCGCCCGGCATTGACATCGGGCGGCGGCACTTCCCGCTCAATATTCCGTTCCAGAACGGCCCGACGCACGGCAAAGACGTGTTCGTGCCGCTCGACGCCATCATCGGCGGCATGCCCATGGCCGGGCAGGGCTGGCGCATGCTCATGGAGTGCCTGGGCGCGGGGCGTGCGATTTCGCTGCCCTCGAACACCGCGGGCGGTTCGCGCCTTGGCGTGTACGCCACCGGCGCCTACGCGCAGGTGCGCAAACAATTCAATTTGCCGATTGCCAGGTTCGAAGGCGTGGACGAGGTCATGGGGCGCATGGGTGGCCTGTTGTACGCCATGGAAGCGGTGCGCAGCATGACCGCCTGGGCGATTGACCAGGGCGAGGAGCCGGCGGTGTGTGCGGCAATTTCCAAGTACCACGTCACCGAGATGGCACGCATCGTCGGTAACGACGCCATGGATATTCACGGGGGCAAGGGCATCCAGCTCGGCCCGCGCAATTATCTCGGCCGCGGTTACCAGTCCATCCCCATCGCCATCACCGTGGAGGGCGCCAACATCCTGACGCGCAACCTCATGATCTACGGTCAGGGCGCCATTCGCTGCCATCCCTACGTGCTCACGGAAATGCGCTCGGCCGCGATGGAAGAGCATGCCGCCAATGCGCTGGCGGCCGCGGGTGCCGCCGAGGAGCGCACCGCCGCCGCCAAGGAACATCACGCGGCTCTCAAGCAATTCGACGACGCGCTGTTTGGCCATATCGGCCTGGCGCTCAGCAACGCCGCACGCGCCCTGATACTGGCGCTCACCGGCGCGCAGTTCACGCGCGTACCGGTAACCGGAGCGACGCGCCGCTACTATCAGCACATCAACCGCTTCAGCGCCGCCTTCGTGCTGGCCTCGGACGCCGCCATGCTGACGCTCGGCGGCACGCTCAAGCGCAAGGAAAAACTTTCGGCGCGTCTCGGCGACATCCTGAGTTACATGTACATCGCTTCGGCGGTGCTCAAGCGTTACGAGGATCAGGAGCGCCAGAGCGAGGACTTGCCGCTGGTGGATTGGGCCTGCCGCCAGGCGCTTTATCATCTGCAGGAACAGATGCACGGTTTCCTGCGCAACTTTCCCAACCGCTGGGTGGCGGGGCTGTTGCGCTTCCTGATCTTCACACGCGGCCGTACCTATTCGGCGCCGAGCGACGCGTGCGGCCACCGCGTGGCGCAACTGATCAGCACCCCCGGCGGCGCGCGCGCGCGCCTCACACGCAACACTTACATCGCCGACAAGGCAAGCCCGGTGGGGATGATGGCCGAGGCGCTGGAACTGGCGCTCAAGCTCGAAGCGGTGGAGAAGAAGATCCACGTGGCGCTGCGCAGCGGCGAACTCAAGCTTGCGCCGGGCGCCGAGCGCATCGGCGCGGCGCGCGCCGCCGGCATCATCAACGCCGCAGAAGGCCGCGAATTGCAACGCCTCGAGGAACTGACCAACGAGATCTGTGCGGTGGACGACTTCGCGCCGGATGAACTCGGCACCAGACCGTTCCCGCCGCATGCCGAGACTGCATGAGCGACGTCGCATCTGCAGGCCTGCCGGTACCGGTGGCGACGAGCAGCGGCGAAATCATCTATGAAGTGACGCTCGACATCCAGCGGCGCGCGGCCAGGCGTTTCGATGCGTGGCTCAAGCAGCACATGCGCGACATGCTGGCGCTGCCGGGATTTCTGGACGCACGCCTGCTGACGCCGGAGGAGATCCAGCCGCTTGCCGATGCGCGCAGCCTGCGGCGCGTGGTGCAATACCGGCTCGCGGGGCAAGAGGATCTCGAAAATTACCTGAGCCAGCATGCCGCACGCATGCGCGCCGAAAGTCTGCGCTATTTCGGCAAGCAACTGCGTTCCAGCCGCCGGCTGCTGGATGCCGACGGCCGGGATCTGACGCCGGATGCGGCGGTTGCGGCCGCATTGGCGCAGCCGACGCTACGCTGCCAGAACTGCAACGCCGTGTTGACGGGGAAATTCTGCGTGGCCTGCGGACAGCCGAACCAAAGTTACGCCGCGCCGCTGCTGGCCGACATCCAGGATTTTTTCGGCAACCACTTCGGTTTCGACACCAAGTTTTTCCGCAGCGTGATGCCGCTGCTGTTCCGCCCCGGATTCCTGTCGCGCGAATACTCGGCCGGCCGGCGGGTGCGCTACATCAACCCGCTGCGCCTGTACATCTTCAGCAGCATCCTGTTCTTCCTGGTGGCCTGGAATGTCACGTCCCCGAATTTTTTCCGCTTCGACAACAGCGACAGCGCCACCAAAGCAAGCAAATCACCGGACACCGCCGCGGCGCTGACCGCCGCCCAACAACGCGAAATCCGCGACAGCCCGTATCTGAGTGCGGCGCAGAAGCAGGCGCTGCTGAGCGGCACGCCCGCCGGCGCTCCGCAGACCAAATCCGCCCGCGATGCCTCCCGTCCGCCGTCCGCGGCCGGCGGCACCGCCGCGCCTGCTCCAGGTGCCGCCATCAATGGCAGCGCTGACTCCGACAACATGGTTCACTTCACCATTCTGTGGCGCAAGATCGACATGCCCAAGAGCCAATTCGAAACCCAGGTCTCGCGCGCCATACAGAGTTACCTGCCCAAGCTGATGTTCGTGTTCCTGCCGCTGGTGGCCTTGCTGCTGAAACTGTTCTACATCCGTTCGCGGCGCTACTACATGGAGCACCTGATCTTCGCGCTCCACAACCACGCGTTCATCTTCGTGATCATGCTGGTGATGGTGCTGGCCAACCTGCTCGGCAAGCAGGCCGCCTGGGCCACGACGCCGGCGCATTACCTCAACGTCATACTCGGCTGGTACATCGTGATCTACGTGTTCCTGGCGATGCTGTTCTACTACCGCCAGTCGTTCATCAAGACCCTGGGCAAGTACCTGCTGATCGGTTTCATCTACTGGGTGGCACTGCTGGGCGTGCTGGTAAGCGGCATGCTGGTGATTTTCGCCTACGTGGTGGCCACTTAGGCGCACACGCGGTTGCGGCCGGAGTGCTTGGCTTCGTAGAGCTTGTGGTCCGCCTCGGCAATCAGCGTGTCCACATCATACTCGGGCGGCGCTGCGGCCACGCCCAGGCTGATGGTCACAGCGAGCCCCGGCTGGATTTTGCTCCAGTCGTGGGATTCAACCTGCTGGCGGATTTTCTCGCACACCGTGGCGGCCGCGTGCCGCGCGGTTTCCGGAAAACACAGCAGGAATTCCTCGCCGCCGTAACGCGCGATGACGTCAATTGAACGGCACTGGGCACGCAGGATGTTGGCGATGGTGCGCAGCACGTCGTCGCCCACCATGTGGGAAAACCGGTCGTTTACCGACTTGAAATGGTCGATGTCGGCCATGACCACTGCGAGCGCGCGCTTGTAGCGCTGCGCACGTACCACTTCCTGGCCGAGGCGGTCATCCAGAGCGCGCCGATTGTACAGGCCGGTGAGCTCATCGAGACGCGTCTCGCGCTGCGACTTGACCAGCTCGCGCTCGATTTTGCGCTGCGCCGAGCGCAGGGATTCCGCCAGCACGTCGGCGCGTTCCTTCTGGGCGCGCAGTTCCTCGTTTTTCGCGGCCAGATCACCGGTGCGTTCTGCGACGCGCTGTTCCAGCTGGTTGCGATTGCGCTCGAGCTCCGCGAACAGACCGGCGTTGGCGATCGCCACCGCCACCTGGCTGGCGAAACTCCTGAGCAGGCTGACGTGCGATTCGTCAAACTGGTTGGCCGCGTAGCTTTGCACGCTGAGCACGCCGAGCACGCGCTCGCGGTAGGTCATGGGCACCGCGATCAGCGACAGGGTCTGCGGGGTGTGGCCGATCTGGTAGAGGATGCGCTTGAGTTCGCCGGTTTCGCGCTGCCAGTTGCGCATGAACGCCGGTTTGTTGTGGCTGATGACCCAGCCGAGTATGCCCACGCCCAGATCCTGGCGGCGCGGCGGCTGGCGTCCCTGCGGATTGTGGTGCAGGCGCACGTCAATGCTGTGCGTGCTCTCGTCATACAGGCCAAGGATGAAAATATCGAAGCTCATGAGGCTGCGGCTTTCGCGGAACACCATCTCCAGCAGCTCGTCGAGCACCAGCGAACTGCTGAGCGCGCGGCCCACGCGGTTCACCGCCACCAGCGTGCCGAGTTTGTCTTCCAGCACGCGGCGCGTATCCGCGAGGCGGCGCACGATGAACACAATCATCGCCAGCACCAGCAGAAACAGCGCAAACGCCTGCCAGAACAAGTTGTTGTAGATAAGTGCGGTGAGCACCGCCAGGGGGATGGCCGCCAGGTCCACGCTCGCGGCAAACGGTCCAAACGCCCGGCGCCAGTCATAGCCTTCCAGCCAGGCGATCACGGCCATGAACAGCATGTTGAGCAACTGCAGGAACAGCGCGAGCAGCACGATCAACAGCACGTCGCGCGGGTCCAGGCGTCGCAGCGGCAGGCTGCCGCCGAAGAATTCGTACAGATAGCCGACGCACAGGACGATGAAAGCCATCATGCCGGCGTTGTGCAAGCAGCGCACCAGGGTGAGGCGCAGGCCGCCGGTGCGCACTCTGCGCCAAGCCAAGAGCGGCACGACCAAGGCAGCCAGCCCCACGATCCAGGCGGCCTGCAACGCGCCGAAAATCAGGATGCTGGCGAACTGCACCACCCGGTCGAGCGACACGTAGCCCACATGCGGCGCTGGAAACCCGAAGGACGCGACCGCCAGGCCAAACACGACGAATCCGGCGAATGCGGCCGGACTGGCGATGACCAGGCCGGTGTACCACGACAGGAACACCAGCACCGCGGCGGCGGCGGCGGCCAGCGCCGCGGCGTAGGCCAGGGACAAGTAGGGAATGTCGGCTACTTTCGTCATGCTGCCCCAGACACCTTGATTACAGCGGCGCCATCCTGCGTCCGCCGACCCCCAAGACGTAAGGAGTGTACATAACCTCGTTCCCTGCGCAAACCCACGTGCTAAACTCGTGGCACGGACACTGGGAAATCGGGATTTTCGGGGTTCCGCCCGCATGCGCAAGCTCTTTTTTGCCCTGTCACTGTGTTTGATCGTGGCGCTCGCCGCCTGTGCACCGCGCGTGTACGTTGAGCAGGACAACAGCGTCAAGCTCACCGGGCTGCGCACCTTTGCCTGGGTCAGCCCGCCCATCGGTGCGGTAAGCAACCCGATCCTGGACAGCCAGATTCTGGAGGAGCGCGTGCAGCGTGCCGTGGTGGCGGATTTGACTGCGCGCGGCTTCACTGAGGTGGCCGCGGATCAGTCGCCGGATTTCACCGTCACCTACCACACCGTGAGCAAGCAGAAGCTGGAAAGCAGCGGCGCCAGCTTTGCCATTGGATTCGGCAGTTTCTCCCCGTACGGCTTCGGCAACGTGGTGGTGCCCGTGGCCCCGAGCGTGCAAAGCCGTGACCAAGGCACCCTGATGCTGGACATCATTGACGGCCGCAGCAAGCGCCTGGTGTGGCGCGGCTGGACCAAGGACTGGATCAGCCAGGAGAATTACTCCGAGCAGGCCGTGGCCCAGGACGTACGCAAGATTCTCGCCGAATTCCCCGCCTTCCCGGGCGCGTGAGCCTGAGCACGGCCGGTTTCATCAGCTTCAAGGAGCTCGACACGCGCTGGGCGACACCCAAAGGCACTGCCTTCCGGGCTTTCAAACGCGCGCTGCCCGCGCTACGGGAAACACACGATTTCATCCGCCTGGACGCGCTACGCGATCGCGATGAAATCCAGCGCCTGCGCGCCGCCGGCCGCGTTTACGCCAGCAGTGTGCACGTGGTGCTGCTTGCGGAAACCGCCGTGTCCAAACTTACGCGCCCGTGAACAGCCGCCTGATCGCGCATGTGGACATGGATGCGTTCTACGCCTCCGTGGAACAGCACGATCGCCCCGAACTACAGGGCCGGCCGGTGATCGTCGGCGGCACCAGCCGTCGCGGCGTGGTGTGTGCCGCGAGCTACGAAGCGCGTCCCTTCGGCGTGCGCTCTGCCATGCCCATGTACGAAGCGCGGCGCCGCTGTCCCGAGGCCGTGTATCTGCCGGTGCGCATGCACCGCTACCAGCAGGTATCGGCGCAGATATTCGCCTGCTTTGACGAATTCACACCGCAGGTCGAAGGCCTGTCGCTGGACGAGGCGTTTCTGGATCTGAGCGACGCGCCCGGCTGCGGGGATCCGCCGGCGCTCGGCCGGCATATCAAACACGCCATCCGCGCGCGCACCGGGCTCGCCGCCTCGGTGGGTCTCGGCCCCAACAAGCTCATCGCCAAGATCGCGTCGGAAAAATCCAAGCCCGACGGTCTGCTGCACGTTGCCAGCGAAGATGTACAAACTCTGCTCGATCCGCTGCCGGTAACCGCACTCTGGGGCATCGGCCCGCGCACCGGCACGCACTTGGGAAAAGCCGGCATCGGCACGGTCGCGGAACTGCGCCAGGCGCCGCCGCCGCTGCTGCAGGCACTGTTCGGCGGTCAGGCGCGTTTCTTCCGGCAACTGGCCTGCGGCGAGGACGCGCGCACCGTAGGCGGCGATGCGCAGGAACGCTCGGTCAGCCAGGAAACCACGTTCGAGCGCGACCTCATGGATTTCCAGGCGCTGGCCGGTGAACTGCGGCCGTTGACCGACAGCCTGTGCGCGATCCTGCGCCGCCAACAACTGCGGCCGCACACGCTGGTGCTCAAGCTGCGCACCACCGACTTCAAACGCCACACCCGCCAGCGGCGCTTTGCACCGCCGGATGCGAGCTTCGCGGTGCTCTGGCCGCTCGCCCAGCAACTGCTGCACGAGTGGCTGGCGCTGCATCCACGCACACCGCTCAGGCTCATCGGCGTAGGCGCGCGCGATTTCGCCGCGGCCGGCCAGCTGGGGCTGTTCGAGGAATCGCTGCAGCGTGCGCAGCGCCTGGACAAAGCCGCCGACGCGGTGCACGCGCGTTTCGGCGCAAGCGCGCTGGTGCGCGGCCTGCGGTCGCCCCCGGAATGAGGCATCATTGAGCGCATGTACGCCGGCTATTTCGGTCTCAGCGAAAACCCCTTCGCCATCACTCCCGACCCGCGCTATCTGTTCCTATCGGGCCGGCACACCGAAGCGCTCGCACACCTTTTATATGGCGTCACCGAAAGCGGCGGCTTCATCCAGCTCACCGGCGAGGTCGGCACCGGCAAGACCACGCTCATCCGCTCGCTGCTGGAAAAACTGCCCGACTCCGTGGATGCGGCGCTCATCATCAATCCGCGCGTCAGCATTCCGGAATTCCTGCGCGCCATCTGTCACGAACTGCACGTCGGCCTCACGCGGGAGCAAAGTTCGCAGGAACTGATTGATGCGCTCAACGCGCAGCTGCTGCAGGCTCACGCCCGGGGCCGGCGCGTGGTGCTCATCATTGACGAGGCCCAGGCTTTGAGCCGGGAAGTGCTGGAACAGGTGCGGCTACTCACCAATCTCGAAACCAGCCGCCAGAAACTGCTGCAAATCATCCTCGTCGGCCAGCCGGAGTTGCGCGAGCTGCTTGCGCGCGACGATCTGCGCCAGCTCGCCCAGCGCATCACCGGCCGCTATCACCTGGAGCCGTTGTCGCACAACGACACGCGCGCCTACGTGCACCACCGGCTGAACGTGGCGGGCGCGCTGGCGCCGATTTTCACCGCCTCCGGCCTGCGCGCGGTGTGGCGTAATACCCGCGGCATCCCGCGGCTCATCAACATCGTGTGCGACCGCGCGCTGCTCGGTGCCTACACCCATGAACTGCGCCAGGTGGACGGCGCGCTGGTATGCCGCGCCGCGCAGGAAGTGCTGGAGCGGCGGCCGCACGCCCAGGGCCGGCGCGGGCTGCTCTGGGCAGGCACCGCAGCCGTGATCCTGCTGTCGGGTGTGACCCTGCTGGCGGCAACCGGGCAGCTTGATGTGCGTCGGCCCGATGCTCCGGTCAAGCCGGCACAAAAATCCGCCGCGCCGCTTGCCGAGCCCGCGCCCGCCGTCACCCCGCAAAGCTGGCTGGCTAATGCCGGCCATCCCACCGATACCGATACCGCTTTCGCCACGCTGTTCTCGCTGTGGGGCGCACACTACACGCCGGGCGGCGCCGGCAGCGGTTGTCTCGAAGCCCGGCAGGCGGGATTGCGCTGCCTGTTCCGCAAGGGCACGTGGAACAATCTGCGCAGCTTCAACCGGCCGGCGATCATCACGCTCACCGGCACGCAGGGCATTCAGCACCAAGTGGTGGTGACCGCGCTCGCGGGCGAACAAATCACGCTGCGTGCCGGCAGCGCGAGTCACAGCTTTCCGCTGAGCGCGCTCGACCCCCTGTGGTACGGCGAGTATCTGCTCCTGTGGAAACCCAATGTCAACGCGCCGACTCCGCTCACACCCGGCATGGTCGGCACCGCGGTGGCCTGGCTGCGCACGCAGCTCGCCGCGCTGCAGCACACTCCGGACTCGGGCAACAGTCGTTATGACGCTACGCTGATCACCGCGGTCAAGCGGTTTCAGACCGCGCAACATCTGAAACCGGACGGCATCGCCGGCGAGGAAACCCTGATTCACCTGAATAGCGTGCTGGACGCGCCCGGCACGCCCACGCTCACTGCGCCTGGGAATTGAGCATGTCGCTGATCCTCGACGCGCTGCGCAAATCCGAACGCACCCGCCAGCAGAATCTGAGCGGCCGGGTGAGCGCCGCCGACGCAGCGCCGGCGCGTGCACGCATTCCGATTCCGTGGGCCACACTCGTCGGCCTGCTGCTGATCGTGAACGTGGTGGCGCTGGTCATCATCTTCTGGAACAGTCAAGAGCATCGCTCCGCTCCAGTGCCGGTGGCCGCAGCACCGGCTCCCGCCCCGGCCGTGCCTACACAGGATTATCGGCCCGCCGTGCGCTCGCTCGCCGCGGAAGCCGCTGCGACTTCCACCGCGCCCGCAGCCATGGCGGCCAGCCCGGTCCCGCCGGGTGCGCTTGCGGCCAAATCTGCTGCACCTGCCGTCGCAAGCCATGCGCCGACGATGGCGGTGCCTGCGAATTCCTCGGGTTCCGGCGTCATCAATCTGGATGCCGGCAATCCACCCCCGCTCGACACGCTGCCGCTCGCCTTCCAGCAATCACTGCCGCCGCTGCACCTCGACGTGCACGGCTACACGGCCAAGCCCGCCGACCGTTTCGTGGTCATCAACATGCAGCGCTATCAAAAGGGCGACACCCTCAAGGAAGGTCCGAAGGTCATCGCCATCGTGCCTCAAGGCGTAGTGCTGGAATATCAGGGCCAGGAATTCCTGCTGCCGCGGCCCTGATTCGCAGCGGTACCCGTAGTCTTATATACTAGACTTCTTGCATCCAGTCTTGTATATTGGACTCATGAATCTGTACGCTACCGGCCGGCTTATCGCCGAGCGGCGCCGCGCCAGGGGCCTTACGCTGCACCAACTGGCGCAGGCGGCCGGCGTGGGCCGTTCGACGCTCGCGGCCTTGGAGTCCGGGAAATTGGCCGAACTCGGGTTTGCCAAGGTGGCGCGCCTGTGCGCGGCGCTGGATCTTCTGCTGGAAGCTCGGCCACTCACGCTCGATGCTCCGCTCATGGCGCACCGCCATCTCACGGCATCCGCGGGACGCGAACTCACCAAAGCCGCGATCGAAGATATCCTCACCCGCGGCGACCTCTCCGCTTGGCGCGGTCTGGTCAGTACCCTCCGCGCGGACCAAACCGGCCGCCTCACCCGCCGGGTGCGCGAAGTGGCCGCGGCGGCGGGCAAGTCCGATCCCAAGGCGCGTGCTTTCGCCAACCTGCTGCCGGAATTTTCGCAGCAACGAAAACCCGCCGGAGTTGCGCGTGGCTGAGAAGCACAAAGCTCAGGATTGGGAAACGCTGCTCGCGCACGCCGCGCTGCTGCAGGCGAAACTGCCAAGCGCCATCCTGGTGGGCGGCACCGCCGCCGCCCTGCACGCGGGGCACCGCATTTCCTTTGATCACGACCATGTGCTGAAAGATCTCGACAAGCACTACGACAAAGCCAGCCGCACGCTCGAATCTGTCGTCGGCTGGCGTGCCACGCGTCGTGTGCAGGGTAAATTGCTGCTCGGCAACATCGGCGGAATCGAAGCGGGTCTGCGCAATCTGCGACGTTCCGCACCGCTTGAGACTACCGCCATCAAACTGCCTGACGGCAAGCAGCTCAAGATTCCCACCATCGAGGAGATGCTGCGCATCAAAACTTTCCTCGTCGTGGAGCGCAACGCCACGCGCGATTACCTCGACGTGGCCGCGCTTTCCCATCACCTGGG
>DATEJV010000006.1:0-6927 GCA_035277745.1 Gammaproteobacteria bacterium
AGCCCGCCCGAAGTGTTGAAGGCCTCGTACAGCCGACCTTCGAGCTGGATGGTTTCCAAGCCTTCAAGCGGCGTCAGGGTCGCAGGCTGGCCGTTGGCGATGCCGTAACAGAGATTGCCATATTCGTTGATCACGCCGTCCGAAGACCAGGTGAGCGCGTACTTGCTCATGTTGCCGGGATTCTGCGGCAGCGCGCCGACGCGCAGTTTGACGTCGTGCAGCTCGTCAAAATGCCGCATGATTTCATGGGCGGCGATGCTGATGAATCCCGGCGCCAGCCCGCACTGTGGCGCGAACGCTGTGCCGGCTCCCGTCGCGGTCCGGGTCACGGCGCGCGTGACTTCCACGTCCTCGGTGAGGTCGAAATAGTGCAACTTGAGTTTGCGTGCCAGCTCCGCAACCGGCGGGTTGCAGAAGTACGGCAGACTGGAGATCACCGCATCCGCCGGCTGCGCCTTGCAGTGCGCGGCGAGCGCCCGCGCATCGCGCGCATCCACCTGGTAGGCCTTGATTCCCGGCAGGCCATGGGCGCCGACTACGGCTTGTGCGGCGTGACCGTCCACGTCCGCGAGGTCCACCTGGTAATCGCCGGAGGCGGCCAGTAGGCCGCACAGCAGCGAACCGATCTTGCCGGCTCCCAGTACCAGAACACGATGCATGTAGATAGCTCCTGTCAGTGGCCGCGCTCGCGCCCGGGGACGCGCGCATGCGCGAGTCAGCGAGACGAGATTGGAGTGCGGGCGCAAAGGAAATCGGCCGCATCCGCGGAGGCGTTATTTTAGCGTTGTGCCGCGTTCCGTGCCAGGCGCGCTTTTCCGGAACTGTCTGCGCGTGTAGCATGGCGCGCGCTTATGGATCGTCAACTCACGAAAAAATGGCAGCCGGACAGCTGGCAGTCGCACGCGGCCGGTCAGCAGCCGCTGTACGCGGACCCGGCGGCGGTCACGCGGGTATTGGCGGCCATCCGCCGGCTGCCGCCGCTGGTTACCTGCGGTGAGGTGGACAAACTGCGCCGGCAGCTGGCCGAAGCTGGGCGCGGCGAGCGTTTTGTGCTGCAGGGCGGCGATTGCGCGGAAAGTTTCGACGCCTGCACCGCGGAGCCGATTGCCAACAAGCTCAAGATCCTGCTGCAGATGAGCCTGGTGCTGGTGCATGGCCTGAAAAAGCGCGTGGTGCGCGTGGGCCGCATCGCCGGCCAATACGCTAAGCCGCGCTCGGCCGACCTGGAAACCCGCGATGGCATCACGCTGCCGAGTTACCGCGGCGACATCATCAATCACGCGGGATTCTCCGCGGCGGAACGCCGGGCGGATCCTGCGCTGCTGTTGCGCGGCTACGAATACGCCGCGCTCACCTTGAACTACGTGCGCGCCCTGGTGGACGGCGGCTTTGCCGATCTGCATCACCCGGAATTGTGGGACCTGGAATTCGTGCGCCACTCGCCTCTGGAAGCGGAGTACCGGCGCATCGTGCAGTCCATTTCCGATGCCATGAATTTCATGGAAACGATTTCCGGCCAGTCGCTGTCGGACAGTTCCAGCGTGGATTTTTTCACCAGCCACGAAGGGCTGCATCTGTTGTATGAGCAGGCCCAGACCCAGTTGGTAACCGAGGCTGGGCGCTGGTACAACCTGGCGACGCATTTCCCCTGGATCGGCATGCGCACGGCCAACGTGGACGGCGCGCATGTGGAATACTTCCGCGGTATCGCCAATCCGATCGCGGTCAAAGTCGGTCCGGACATGACGCCGGAACACCTGCTGGCGTTGTGCGCCGCGCTCAACCCTGACAATGAGCTCGGACGGCTCACGCTGATCCACCGTTTTGGCGCCGCGCACATCGAGGAAAAACTGCCGCCACTGGTGGAGGCGGTGCGCAAAGCCCGCAAGCAGGTGCTGTGGATCTGCGACCCGATGCACGGCAATACCGAGCTTACCGCCAGCGGGCTCAAGACGCGGCGCTTCGAGAATATTCTGGGAGAGCTGGAATCGGCGTTCGCTCTGCATGTGCGGCTGGGCAGCATTCTCGCCGGCGTGCACTTTGAACTCACCGGTGACGACGTGACCGAATGCACCGGCGGGGCACGCGGCCTCACGGAGGCTGATCTGGAGCGCGCGTATAAATCCCAGGTGGATCCGCGGCTCAATTACGAACAGGCGCTGGAAATGGCAATGCGCATCGTGGCGCGCAAAGCCGGAAAATAAATTTTGATCTTCCGCTCTGATGAGCGCGCGACGGGCGCAGCAGTGCAACTTTGCCCAGGCTGTTAAGCATGAAGTCCGATAAAATCACGCTGCCCAAGGAAGGTGCGCGCATCGCCATCAACAGCGACACCACGCTCAGCGTGCCCGCGCGGCCGGTGATTCCCTTCATCGAGGGCGATGGCATCGGTGTGGACGTGACGCCGGTGATGCGCAAGGTGGTGGATGCGGCGGTGCAAAGAGCCTACCGCAGCCAACGCCGGATCGAATGGCTGGAAATCTACGCCGGCGGGAAAGCCGTGCAGAAATACGGCCAGGATCAATACCTTCCGGAGGAGACCCTGCGCGCGCTGCGCGAATACGTGGTATCCATCAAGGGGCCGCTGGGCACGCCCGTGGGCGGCGGCATCCGTTCGCTCAACGTCGCCATGCGCCAGGCGCTGGATTTGTATGCGTGCGTGCGGCCGATCCGTTTTTTTCCCGGGGTGTCCACGCCCATGAAGGATTCGGAACTCACCGACATGGTGGTGTTCCGCGAAAACACCGAGGACATCTACGCCGGCATCGAATGGGCGGCCGGTACACCGCAGGTGCATCAGGTCATCACCTTTCTGCAGGAACAAATGGGCGTGACCGGCATCCGCTTTCCAAGCAGCTCCGCCATCGGCATCAAGCCGGTGTCCAAGGAGGGTTCGCAGCGCCTGGTGCGCAAGGCGATCCGCTATTGCGTGGACCATGATCGCGTATCCGTGACCCTGGTGCACAAGGGCAACATCATGAAGTACACGGAAGGCGCGTTCCGCGACTGGGGCTACCAGGTTGCGAAAGAGGAATTCGGCGCCGTGGACATGGACGGCGGGCCGTGGTGCAAATTCAGGAATCCCAAAACCGGACACGACATCGTGATCAAGGACGTGATCGCCGACAATTTCCTGCAGCAGATCCTCATGCGACCCGAGGACTTCGACGTGATCGCCACTCTGAACCTCAACGGCGATTACATTTCCGATGCGTTGGCCGCACAGGTCGGCGGCATCGGCATCGCACCCGGCGGCAACATCGGCGACGGCTACGCGGTGTTCGAGGCCACGCACGGCACGGCGCCGGGCTTTGCCGGCAAGGATCGCGTCAATCCAGGTTCCATCATCCTGTCGGCGGAAATGATGCTGCGCTATCTCGGCTGGACGGAAGCGGCGGACCTCATCCTGCGCGGCGTGGCGCGCACCATTGCGGCCAGGATCATGACCTACGATCTTGCGCGCCTGCGCCAGGCCATCCGCGTGTCCAAGCGCGAGATTGCCGGGCGGCGCAATGTGGAGGAGAAGATGCAGAGCTTGATTCCCGGCGCCACGCTCGTGGGCTGTTCGGGTTTTGGCGAGGCCGTGATCGCGCACATGGGGTGAGCCCCGGGGTGCGCTGGGCAATCGCGGGGATTTGCCGTAATCTTTCCGTAGCGCTCGGGCAAGGGGTACGGTGGCCACATGATCCGGGTTTTGCTGGTAGACGACCACAAACTGGTGCGCACCGGCATTCGCCTGATCCTCGAGGACACGCCGGACATACGCGTGGCAGGCGAGGGCGAATCCGGTGAGGCCGCGCTTGAGCTCAGTCGTTCCCTGGATATCGATCTGGTGTTGATGGACGTCAGCATGCCCGGGATCGGCGGCCTCGAAGCCACGCGCCGGCTGCTGGCGCGCAATCCGGCCCTCAAGGTGATCGTGGTGTCGGTGCATGCCACCGAGCCGTATCCCTTGCAGCTCATGGAAGCCGGCGCGCACGGCTATCTCACCAAGGATTGCGCCGCCGAGGAAATCGTGGCCGCCATCCGCCAGGTACAGGCCGGCAAGCGCTACATCACGGCGAGCATCGCGCAGCAGCTGGCGCTCGCCAAAGTGGATGCCAACCACGACTCACCGTTCGAGCAGTTGTCGCAGCGTGAAATGCAGGTGATGCTGATGATCACCGGCGGCCAGCCGTCGCAGGCCATCGCCGGCAAACTGCATTTGAGCCCCAAGACCGTCAGCACCTACCGCGCACGCCTGTTCGCCAAACTCGGTGTCAGCAATGCCGTGGAACTGACGCGGCTGGCGCTGCGTTACGGCGTGATCGAGGAAAAGCCGCAGCACACCGGCGCGCACGAATGATGCGGCCGGCACCCGGTCAATTTGTACACCTGCCGGCCTGACATCCAGCATTCATGACGGATAAGCGCGTTTTTGACAGCCAACGCTTTCTCGCCCATGTCACCCAGGCGCCGGGCGTGTACCGCATGCTGGATGCGCGCGGGGAGATTCTGTACGTCGGCAAGGCGGGAAACCTCAAGAAGCGCCTGAGCAGTTACTTCCGCAAGACCGGACAATCGCCGAAGACCCGGGCGATGCTGGCGCACCTGGTGTCCATCGAGGTGAGCGTCACGCACACCGAAACGGAAGCGCTGCTGCTCGAGAACAATCTCATCAAGGCGCAGCGCCCGCGCTACAACGTGGTGCTGCGCGACGACAAGAGCTATCCCTACATCCGTATCGAGACCGGCATGCCGTTCCCGCGCCTGAGCGTGTATCGCGGACCGCAACGTCCCGGCAGCCGTTATTTCGGCCCGTACCCGAGCGCGCATGCGGCGCGCGAAACCGTGGTGCTGCTGCAGAAGCTGTTCCGGTTGCGGCAATGCAATGACGCGTTCTTCCGCAACCGTACCCGGCCATGTCTGCAGTATCAGATCCAACGCTGCACCGCGCCGTGCGTGAGCCTCATCCGTGGGCATGAGTATGCCGAAGACGTGCAACACGCCATCATGTTTCTCGAAGGCCGTACGCGCGAGGTCATGGACACCATGGTCAGGCGCATGGAAGCGGCATCCGGCGTACAAAACTACGAACTGGCCGCGCGTTATCGCGACCAGATTGCGAGTTTGCGCCGCACCGCGGAACGCCAGCATATCGATTCCGCGCGCGGCGATTGTGACGTGATCGCCGCCAGCTCGCGTGCCGGCCTGCATTGCGTGGCGGTCATGCTGGTGCGCGGCGGCCACAGCCTTGGCAGCCGGGCGTTTTTCCCCAAGACTGTGGGTGAGACTTTACCGCAGGAAGTGTTGACCGCGTTTCTGCCCCAGTATTATCTCGGCCGCGATATCCCGCGCGAAATTCTGGTATCGGAGAAATTCGCCGATGCGGCGCTGCTCGCTGAAGCCCTGGCATCCCAATCCGGGCACCGGGTCGCCATCCGTCGTCCGCAGCGTGGCGAGGGCGTGAAGCTCCTGAAGCTGGCACGTGCCAACGCCCTGCAGTCGCTGAGTCTGCGCCTGGCCATGGATGCGGGTTTGCGCGAGCGTTACGAAGCGCTGCGCGAAATCCTCGGCCTGGATCAACTGCCCGCGCGCCTCGAGTGTTTCGATGTCAGTCACACCATGGGCGAGGGCACGGTGGCATCCTGCGTGGTGTTCACCGCCGAGGGCCCGGCCAAAGCTCAGTACCGGCGCTTCAATATAGAAGGAGTGGCGCCGGGCGACGATTACGGCGCCATGCAACAGGTGCTCATGCGGCGCTACACGCGTCTCAAGCAGGGCGAGGGCCAAATTCCCGACGTGCTGCTGATTGACGGCGGCAAGGGCCAGTTGCATGCCGCCGAAAAGGTGCTGGAAGAGCTGCAAGTCGAAGGCGTCACGCTTGTGGCGGTCGCCAAGGGACCTGCGCGCCGGCCGGGGCTGGAGCAGCTTTTCTTGTCGGCCCGGGGAGCGCCACTTATACTGCCGCCCGATTCGCCGGCGCTGCATCTGATCCAGCAGATCCGCGACGAGGCGCACCGCTTTGCCATTGCCGGGCACCGTCTGCGGCGGGCCCGAGCGCGCAGGACTTCCATCTTGGAAAGCGTCGCGGGCCTGGGGCCCAAGCGCCGGCAACTGCTGCTCAAGCAATTCGGCGGGCTGCAGGGCATCACGCGCGCCGGGATAGAGGATTTGACCAGTGTGCGGGGCATAGGCCGGGAGCTGGCGGTCGAGATTTATGCCCTGTTCCACGATAACCATTGAGCACGACGCTTGAAGTTCAATTCGCCAAATATCCTGACACTGCTGCGCATCGCGCTGATCCCGGTGTTCGTGGTGGTGTTTTACCTGCCGTTCACCTGGGCCCCGCCGGTGAGCGCGCTGGTGTTTGCGCTGGCGGCCGTGACCGACTGGTTCGACGGCTGGCTGGCGCGCCGCTGGAACGAGATGACGGCCTTCGGCGCGTTCATGGATCCGGTGGCCGACAAGCTCATGGTGGTGGCGGCGCTGGTGCTGATCCTGCAGGCCGATCCGCGTGTGGCCATGGCCATCCCGGTCATGATCATCATCGGCCGCGAGCTCACGATCTCGGCTTTGCGCGAATGGATGGCGGAGCTGGGTTCGCGCAAGCACGTGGCGGTGAGCTGGCTGGGCAAGGTCAAGACCGCGGCGCAGATGGCGGCCATCGTGCTGTTGCTCTACCGCTATCCGCTTGGACGCGTGCCCATCTATGATCTGGGTGTAGGTCTGCTGGTGATCGCCGCGGCGTTGACGCTCTGGTCCATGAGCTTGTACCTGCTCGCCGCCTGGCCGGAATTGAAGCGCGACCGGAGCGCGCCTTGACAGGCCCCGGGGCGAGCCTGCAATATCGCGCCCCTGCGCGGGAATAGCTCAGTTGGTAGAGCGCAACCTTGCCAAGGTTGAGGTCGCGAGTTCGAGCCTCGTTTCCCGCTCCAGATTCAAACC
>DATEJV010000007.1:0-3616 GCA_035277745.1 Gammaproteobacteria bacterium
GCTCGCTATCTGCAGCGGGGCATCATTTGTCCAGTTCCGGATAGTGGCGGAACAGGCCGTCCTCGTTGAACGGAATGCGCCGCGTTGAGGCCAGATACGCGGCGATGCGCGGCTGCCGTGACACGCACGCGTGCAATGCGATCACCGCCGGATATTGGGATTCGAGCTTGCGCACGGCACGCGGAAAGGCATAGCGCAGACCCGCGATCATCTGGAACAACGACAAGTCCGCATAGGTGAGCGCTGCACCCACCAGAAAACCGCTGGCCGCGGGATTGCGCTTCAGCACTTTTTCAAAGTAACCCAGGAATTTGGGCAGACGGTGTTGCAGGAAAAGCTGCGCGCGCTTACCGGCTTCCGGTCTCTGATCCTCGTAATATTCGCTTGGTCCCAACGGATGGTGCGTATCGTGGACTTCCACCACCCAGTCGGTGATCGTCAATTGCAACTGATGCGTCCACAGCCGCCCGGCTTCGTCTTCGGGAGCAAGTCCGTGACGCGCGCCGAGATACAGCAGAATATTGGCGGTCTGCGCAATCGCCAACTCGCCCGCCTTGAGCACCGGCGGCGCGAACGGCGGGTGAGCAAGTTCCGGATCACCCAGAAAATTGAGCAGCTTTTTTGTGGCGGCCTCTTCGCCACCCCTGTCTTTCGCCACATCCACGTACGGCACGCCGGCTTCTTCCAGCGCCAGGCGCACGAACTCGCCGCGCCCCTGGATGCCGGGCCAGTAATACAGTTCATAACTCATGGAGTTCTCCGGGTGATCTCAGCCCACAATTTGCCGCAACCGCTTATCCACAGGGACACGCAAAGCGGCCTGCAATTCGACTGACCGGTGGATCTCGAATTCGTCGACAGCCGCGCGAGCTGGCGCACAAACCAGGCCAGATCATGGCTGCAGGAAGACCGGCACACCCCGTGGTCGATCCGCCCGATTCATGCAGTGGTTGCACCGGTTACCAAGCGCGTACTGCGCGCGCAGGCGGCTCGGATCCTAACCACACACCCGCTCGCGTTCGAGCTCACGCCATGCGCACTTTACATCCGGAATACTGACACCGCGGGCAGCCGGGATTTCGCAGTCATGCCGTTAATAATTTCAAAGCGGCCATGCCCGCCTTACGCGGCCGGCAGATTTGCGCACTTGTAATAGGCAACCTGCGCATCCTTGAAAGCGTTGACGTTGAATCCCATCACGCTGGTTTCGGCCGGAATGATGATGTAGGCGTAATTCGCGCCTTTGGATGGCGCCCTGTCCACCGCAACGGCGGTGATCTTTTCCGTAGCCGCGGCTTTGTCCATGTTACCGGACAGACCGAAGTCCTCGGTCTCCTGGCTCACCTTGGTACAGCCATATTCCGATCTGGGCTCGGCCTGTCCCGCCATCACCCGTTCGCCGGATTTGGCCGTGTAGGACTTGACCGTCAAGCGGCCCATGGACTGCTCAATGGAGGCACATCCGGCCAGCATGATTAGCGTGAACGCTCCCGCCATGACGAATTTGAACATGATGGTTCTCCTCCCAAGCTGCGTTACCACTTGGTTACTATTCACTGCATAAACCAGCAGTGTCAAGTTCCCGGCAGCCGCTGTTGACCGTCGCAAGTCTTGCAGCCGATCCGGAAAGCTCAACTCACCGTTTCCGCGCTGTAACGTGCGATCAGGCCGGTGCGTACGGCACGCCGATAAACGCGCGAAAACACCCAGCCGGCCAGCAGCACGTACAGCACGGAGAGCCCCCCGCCGACCGCCAGCAGGCCGGACGAAAACTCCTTGTGCGCCACCAGCGCGCGCATGCCTTCAAACACGTAAGACGGCGGCAGCAGCCAGGAGATCGCATGCATCCACGTGGGCAAAACCGAAAGTGGATAGAAGACTCCCGCGAACGGCGAGACCAGCGCCGGAATCGGCCATACGAACCACTCCGCTGCCGGGCCCAACCTCAACACCAGCGCGCAGCCGAGGATGCCAAGGGCGATGCCGGACAGGAAAAGAATCAGAATGAACGGCACAAACATCAGGCCATAGATGAAAAACGACAGACCGAAAGCCAGCGTAGCCATCAACACCATGACCACCAGACCCACGGCGCTGGTGGCAATACTGCTGGTCACCAGACCCGTCAGATATTCGCCGAGCGACAGCGGCGTGGCAAAGATGTTGAGAAAGTTGCGCGACCACACGTCCTCGAAGAACGCCATGGTGACACCCTGCATCACGCGGGTAAGAAAGTCCCAGAGCAGCACCGCACCCAGAAGCGCCGGCACGAAATTGAAACCGGTGTGCGACACGCTGTTGAGATACCGGGTGATGAAGCCCCACAGCACGATGTCCACCGTCACCCAGGCGAACAACGGCACCACGCGCGCGGCACTGCCGCGCAGCAGATAGTACTGCCGCAGCAGGATGGCGGCGATGCGTTTCGGATTAAGCATGCTCGGCCGCCTTGGGTGCCAGCGGCTCACGTGCCAGCGAAATGAACAACTCTTCCAGCGAACGCCGGCCGTGTTCGCGCGGCAAACTGCGCGGGTCGCCCTCCAGAAGAATTTTGCCATGCGAGAGAAACAACACCCGGTCGCAAACTTCTTCCACTTCATACATGTTGTGCGAGGTCCAGAGCACGCCGCCGGCCTCGCGGCGGGCAAACTCCTGGATCAGCGCGCGGACTTCCTGCGCCACGGACGGGTCCAGCGAGGCCGTGGGTTCGTCGAGCAGCAACAGGTGCGGACGGTTGAGCATGGCCTTGGCGAGTTCCACGCGCGTCTGCTCGCCGGAAGACAGCACCCCGCATTTCACGTTGCGCAGTGCGCGCAGGCGGAACTGGTCGAGCAGTGCTTCAATGCGCTGAGACAAACCGGCGACCGCGTAGATCAGGCCAAAAATCCGCAGGTTTTGGTAGACGGTGAGATTGCCGGGGAGTGGCGCATACACTGCCGCGAAATTGGTACGCGCCAGCGCCTCGCGCCGACGCCGCGCCACGTCCACGCCGTCTATGAGGATACAGCCCGCGCTCGGAGCGAGTACCCCGAGAATCATGTTGATGGTGGTGGTCTTGCCCGCGCCATTCGGGCCCAGCAGCCCGACGATTTCATTGCGCCCGACGGTAAAGCTCACGCCGTTCACGGCCGGCGCATCGCCATAGCGCTTGCTTAGATCGCTGACCGCGAGCACCGCATCGGACATGTACAATCGCTCGGAGGATGAGCCGTCAAGGGCGGCCGCGGCAGTATATCGGCCGCCCGGGCGCCACGCTCTTTCAGCTCCTGACAAAATGAAACCCCGTGACAAATCCCCCTGCGCGCAGAGCGCGCCCCCTTTGAAAAATGGGGGCGGGGTGAAGCCCCGAGCGGGCAGCCATGGGCACATCGCGAACGTTTAGGCACATGCCCTCCCCCTTTGGAAAAGGGGGATACAGGGGGATTTTGAAAATCCTCCCCCACCCTCCTTTTCTAAAGGAGGGGGAAACCAAGCTACATCGCGCAGTCGCCAAAGGATTCCCACTGCAGATTATCGAGGAAGATTTTGAGTCCCGCAGCGCATTCGGCGCCGTAATTAATTTCCCCCTTTGGAAAAGGGGGGCGAGGCGCAACGCGCCGAGCGGGCGACTAGGGAT
>DATEJV010000008.1:0-5917 GCA_035277745.1 Gammaproteobacteria bacterium
TTCGAGTTTCCCGTACGGCAGGCACTGCTGCCCGGACTGGTTGCGCCCGCATTGCTGCCGCGCGCCATGGCTGCCAGTGCCTCGGCCGGACAGATGACCATCATGGTCGGCCCGGCACTCGGCGGCTTTCTGTATCTCGCCGGTCCCGGCACGGTGTACTTGATTTCGGCGTGTCTGTACCTCGGCGCCGCCCTCCTCTTCTGGCGCATGCCATCTGTGCCGCCGCCGGTCACGCGCGCAGCGCGTACGCTCAAGACCGTGTTCGCCGGCATCGCCTATATCCGCCAGCGGCCGGTGATTTTCGGCGCAATATCGCTCGACTTGTTCGCAGTGCTCCTGGGCGGTGCAACCGCGCTGCTGCCGGCGTTCGCGCGCGACATCCTGCACACCGGCCCCTGGGGTCTGGGCCTGCTGCGCGCCGCACCCGCGGTGGGCGCACTCATCATGTCGGTGTGGCTGGCACGTTGGCCGCTGCGCCGCGGCATCGGCAAAATCATGTTTGTGAGCGTGGCTGGTTTCGGCTTCGCCACGTTGGTGTTCGCGCTGTCCACCTCGTTCCTGTTGTCGCTCGCCGCGCTCTGCGTGCTCGGTGCCTTCGACATGGTGAGCGTGGTGATTCGCGGGACGCTGGTGCAACTCGACACCCCCGACGACATGCGCGGACGCGTGAGCGCGGTCAACGCCATGTTCGTCACCACCTCGAACCAGCTCGGTGAATTCGAATCCGGCGTCACCGCCGCCTGGTTCGGTAGCGTACCGGCGGTGGTGATCGGCGGCCTCGGCACGCTGGCCGTGGTGGGCTTGTGGATGTGGTGGTTTCCGGTGCTGCGCAAACGCGAGCACCTCGAAACCGCGGTTAGCTGATGAATGGTTCCGATGGCAATTGAAAAGGCCGCACCCTAAGGTGCGGCCCTGATTTATATCCCGACTGAGCAGCGCTACCCGCGTGGCCGCGGACTCCCGCGATCTCCCGTTGCCACCCGCAAAACTCAGGGCGCCGCTCTTGCCCGCGTTCCTGCGGGCGCTTCAGGTGAGCTGCGGCAATCAGCGCGGCATCCCGCAACAGGGATGATGTTTGTCACGCGGACTTTGCGGCGGCTCCTGGGGACGGGTTGAGCCGTTTATGCGGCGCTCCTCGCGGTTGCGCACGGGCGGAGGTGCGAACCGTGGGTTTTCCACGCGCACCGGGGGCGCGTAATTGTTCGGCATGGGGCGCACCGTTGGCGGTGTGGACCGCGGATTTTCCATGCGCGCCGGCGGCGCATAATTGTCCGGCATGGGACGCACTGCCGGCCGGTATTGGTTGACGTTGGGTTGCGCCGGCCGCACCTGCGGTTCGCGCTCGACGCGCACTTCGTTTCTGACCGCCGGTGGCAGCGGATGCGCCTCGCCGCGATACACGTAACCGGTGCGCCCGGAATTCATGCGCACCACGTCCGTGCCCGTGAACACACCGGCCCGCCCGTTGGCCACGATCTGCGGCCGTCCCTGATTGACGGCGAAGCGCTGATCCGGGCTACGCAAAGCCACGCGCTGCTGCTGAAGCTGCATGGCGGTAGGAGACACATGCCGTTGCTCAGCGTAGGCCCGCTGCTCGGGCGTCGGGCGTACCGGGATGCCGCCGACTCCGCCGTTGTAACTCACGCGCACCCCGTTGGTAATCGTGTTGCTCACCGGCTGACTGTAGGTATTGTGAATGTAAGTGACGTTCACATTGGTGATGGCGCGGTTGTAATAGAACGAGTTCCCGCGCCAATAGCCGCCCCAGTAGCCACGACCGTTGTAGCCGTAGCCGTAATCAATGCCGCCGTAGAATCCCACGGTCGGACCCCAGTAACCGGCGTGCCACCAGTATTGGCCGCCGTCCCAGGCCCAGTAACCGGGTGTCCAGAACAGCCCGACCGCCGGCGCCAACACCCAGGTTCCCGGCACCCAGTAATAGCCATACGGACCGTAGTCCCAATAGCCGGGCGTCCACATGTAGCCGATGCCGGGACAGATGGGTTGCGGGTACCAGGGGATGGGCGGCGGCGCAAAGCCGACCGAGACGTTCAAATAAACCTGCGCGGTGGCCGTGCCCGGGACGGTCATCAGGGACGCGGCCAGGGCCGTCACCATCAGGAATGCCACGAGGATCCGTTTCATGTTGCGCCCTCCTACGAATGGTCTTGCCAGGAACAACGCATGCCACACAGCAAGAGTTTACTGCGCACGCGCGCCCGCAACATTAAATCCGGGTAATCCGGGCCTCTGGTTACACTTTGTTACAGGCTGCGTCCGTCGAAGTGATTGACCTTGAGCGCGCCGATATCCACCCCTTCGAGACAGCGCACATTGACGGCCACCATGTCCTTGCCCTCCTTGTCCTTGGCCATGCCGAAGGTCGCGCAGCCGCAGTTCGGGCAGAAGTAGTGTTTGATGTGATGCCGGTTGAAGGTGTAGTACTGCATGTCGGATTCCGGCGTCTTGAGCTTCAGCCGGCTACGCGGCAGAAACCACAGCAGGTGGCCGCGCCGCTGGCACATCGAGCAATTGCACGAGGTTACCGGTCCCGGCTCGGCCTCGATTTCATAGCCGATTTTTCCGCAATGACAACTGCCTTGATAAACCATAATGTCGCCCCCGCGCCGACTCCGGTTTGGTTATAGTACAACTCGGACCGGGTACTATTGTCTGCCGGCTTGAAACAGTCCGGCACAGCCCCAAAATCCGGGGCCAGGTAACTTGAGGAACCCCGCATGTACACCACCAAAAATAGTTTTCCGGAAAAATCCCGCACCCAGGTAATCGGCATCCTGCAGCAGAACCTGGCCGATGCCACCGACCTCATGATCCAGGCCAAGCAGGCGCATTGGAACGTCAAGGGACCGAGTTTCATCGCACTGCATGAACTGTTCGACAAGGTAGCCGACGATACGAGGGAATACGCAGACTTGATTGCCGAACGCATCGTCCAGTACGGCGGCACGGCCGAAGGCACGGTCCGCGTAGCGGCCAAGCGGTCGCGCCTGCCCGAGTATCCGCTGACCATCGTGCAAGGCAAGGAGCACGTGCAGGCGTTGTCGCAGGCGCTGGCGAACTTCGGTGAAAGCATGCGCAATGCCATAGACCAGGCGGACGAACTCGGCGACGCGGACACCGCGGATATTTTTACGGAGATTTCACGCGGCGTGGACAAGTATCTCTGGTTCGTCGAGGCCCACAATCAGGCAGACAGGTAATCCCCTCGCCTGAGATTTAAAAATAAATGGGCCGGCATAAGCCGGCCCATTCTATTTTGCGAGTTTGCGGCTCAGTTACCGTTCAAGTATCGGAACTTGAGCATCGGCCCGATCTGCGGATCGCTGCCGTAGAACGCGCGGAACATGCGGGCGTAATCCCCGGTGTTGCCGCGCGACAGGATCAGGTCGCGGTAGCGCTGGCCGTTGGCGCGCGTCAAGCCGCCGTGGTCCAGGAACCACTGGTAACTGTCGTCGGCGAGCATCTGGGTCCAGTTGTAGGCGTAGTAACCCGCGGCATAGCCGTTGCTCCAGATGTGCAGGAAGTAGCTGGAGCGATAGCGCGTCGGTACCTGCGGCAGATAGACACCGGTTTTCTTGAGCGCGACGAGCTCGAACCGGTCAACGTTCTGCTCGGGCGCGTTTGCGGGCAGCGTATGCCACTGCATGTCGAGTTCGGCAGCCGCGAGCATCTCGGCCATGTCGTAGCCCTTGTTGAATCCGCGCGCCTTGAGGACTTTCTCCAGCAGCGCTTTCGGCATCGGCTGACCGGTCTGATAATTGACGGCGTAGTGCTCCAGCACCTTGGGATACAGCGCCCAGTGCTCGTTGAACTGCGACGGGTACTCCACAAAGTCGCGCGCCGTGGCGGTGCCGGACAGGCTCGGATACTCCTGGTCGGCGAACAAGCCGTTGAGCGCGTGGCCGAACTCATGGAACATGGTAATCACGTCGTCGAGACTCAGCAGCGCCGGCTGGCCGGGCGCCGGTTTGCTGAAGTTGGTCACGTTGTAGACCACCGGCAACTGGTGCAGCAGCTTCGACTGGTACACCAGGTTGTCCATCCAGGCGCCGCCCGACTTGTTGTCGCGCTTGAAATAATCGCAGTAGAACAGGCCCAGCGGCTTGCCGTTGTAGTCATATGCCTCGAACACACGCACGTCCGGCTGCCACACCGGAAGGTCGTGCCGTTCCTTGAAGCTGATGCCGTAGAGTTCGTGGGCGGCGTAGAACACGCCGTCCTCGAGCACGCGGTTGAGCTCGAAGTACGGTTTGATCTCCGCCTGATCCAGGCTGTATTTCTGCTGGCGCAACTGCTCGGCGTAGAAGTCCCAGTCCCAGGGCTCGAGTTTGAATTTGCCGCCGTCCCGGTCAATGATCTGCTGCAGTTCTGCGGCTTCCGCGCGCGCCTTGCGCATGGCGGGAGGAATCAGCTCTTCGAGAAAATGCCGGACGTTGGCCGGCGTCCTGGCCATCTGCGTCTGCAGCGCCCAGGCGGCGTAGTCGGGATAACCCAGCAGCTTGGCTTTCTCGGCACGCACTTGGGCAAGCCGTGCAATCGTCGGTCGAGTATCGTCGGCGCCGCCGCGTTCGGCGCGCGTCCAGCCGTCCTCAAAAAGTTTCTCGCGCGTGGCGCGATCGGTGAGTTCGCCGAGATCCGGCTGCTGGGTGGTGTTCTGCAGCGGGATCACCCACTTGCCGTCGAGGCCACGGTTCCTGGCCGCGAGTGCCGCCGCCTGCAGTTGCGCCGGCGCCAAGCCGGCCAACTCGGATGCGTTGCTCACCACCAGTGCTGCGGCATTGGCAGCCGCCAGCAGTTGATTGGAAAACTTTGCGCTCAGGCTCGCGTCTTCCTCGTTGAGTTTCTTGAGTTTGGCCTTGTCGGCTTCGGACAACCTGGCGCCCGCGAGCACGAATTGCTGGTAGTAGTAATGCACCAGCCAGTACGATTCGGGATCCAGCTTGAGCCGGTCGCGTTCCCGGTAGATCGTCGCGACGCGCTTGAACAGTTTGGCGTTGAGCAGGATGGCGTCCTGATTGGCCGCCAGCCTGGGGGCCATGTCCTCCTCGACTTTCTGCAGCGCGGGATCGGTATCGGCGCCGGTCATCAGGTTGAAAGAGCGCATGACACGGGTCAGCAACTGGCCGCTTTTTTCCAGCGCCACCAGCGTGTTCTCGAAAGTCGGCGGCGCCGGATTGTCGGCGATGCTCTGCACTTCGGCCAACTGCTGCCGCATGCCGGCCTCGATGGCCGGCAGATAATCGCTGTCGGTGATCTTGTCGAAGGGCGGCGCTTGGAACGGCAGCGTGCTGGGCGCAAAAAACGGGTTGCTTTGAGCGCTGTCACTGGGCGTCATGGGATGGGTTCCATCGGCCGAAACCAGGGGGGCGGCGCACAGCGCAAACGCGCCGGCAAGCACAAGGGCAGCGGTGCGAAACATGGGGGCTTCCTTATTGTGGGCACAACCGGCCGGAGGGCGGCGCGGAGCGCGCACTTTACCCGCAGTCGGCGCTCAGGCCAAGCTCCGTGGCGCTCCCGCGATCCACTTGCGCCAAATGCCGTTACCGGCCGAAATATGCAAGGGCTTCCACCACGGCCATCAGGTCGTCAAGAATTTCATGGGGATCGCGTGACGACGGGACTGGAGTTTCCAAACCACCGCCCCGGCTATGGGTTGCACACCCCTGATTACTGGTTGTCGTTCATGCGATTTCATTGAAAATCTCACCCCCCTGCAATCAAGGGGCACATGACGCTCAGGAACCGAGGTACTTCACCACCCACGCGTTGATGGCCTGGTAGTACAGCTCTCTGTGCACCGGGTCCTGCGGCGAATGGTGCGCGCCGGGGATGCCGATGAACTCGACCGGGACGTGGCGGCTGGCGAGCGCGTGGTAGAGCGCAAACGACTCGGTGA
>DATEJV010000009.1:0-5318 GCA_035277745.1 Gammaproteobacteria bacterium
TCTTGCGCGTCGGCCTGCACGCTTTCCAATAAGGCCATCAGGTCCAGGGCTTGCGGAGCTTCGCTGACATCCAGTCCGCGCAGGAAATCCAGCGTGGCATTGGTCATGCGTTCCATGTCGTGCAGGTCATGGATGAACTTGGCCTTGAGCTTTTCGTCCTCCAGCAGTTCGGCGCGCAGGCGCAGGCGGGTAATCGGGGTTTTCAGATCGTGCGAAACCGCGGTCAGCAGGCGCGTACGGTCCTCGATGTAGCCCACCAGCCTGGTCTGCATGTCGTTGAAGGCCCGGGCCGCGTGCTGCACTTCCGTGGGGCCGGTTTCCGGCAGCGGCGGCCGGCGGATGTCGCGGCCCAATTCGTTGGCTGCCGCCGACAGCGCCGATAACGGCCGCGTGACCCAACGCACCGCAAACAGCGACAGCAGTATGATTGCAATCAACAACACGCCAATGTCCACCAGCAGCGGGTAAGGCCAGCCAGCGAGCTGCAACGGCCGCAGATAATCCATGCGCACCCAACTGCCGTTGGAGAGTTGCACCTGGGTGATGCTGCGCGTGCGATAGCCCACCTCGAACGGGGCGCTGCGTTCGTGTCGCGGCACCGGCACGTGCAGCATGTAACCGCGCACCGCGTGTCCGGGAAGTTGCTGGCGCAGTTTTGCCTGGAAGTCGGCGGCATCGGCGTCCGGCGGCAGTGCGCCGGTCGGATCGCCTGCCGCCGGAATCAGGCTCACCGTGAGGCGCGGCGAGGTGAGAATGCTGGCGACCTGGGCGCGATCGGCCGCCGGCAGATTTTCCATGAGATGCACCGCGTCGGCATCACGTTGCACGAACTGCTGGTCGCTGAACCTCACCAGCGCCTGATCACGCTCGTGCAGACTCAGGAAGGTGGCGGCAATTTGCGCCACGATCAGGCCGATGACCAGCACCAGTACCAGCCGCCCGAACAGCGAACGCGGCCACAGGCGTTTCATTTCTCCACTTCCACCGGCAGGGCGAACACATAACCCTGGCCGCGCACCGCGCGCACGATGCCGGGTTCACGGCCGTCGTCGCGCAATCGCTGGCGCAGGCGGCTCACCTGCACATCCAGGCTGCGGTCGAACGGCAGGTTGTGCTCGCGGCCGCGCAGCAATTCGGTGAGCCGGTCGCGCGACAGCACCGTGCCGGGATAACTCAGGAAGATGCTGAGCAGCCGGTACTCGGCGCCCGACAAGGGTACGGCCACACCCTCGGCGGTCTGCAATTGACGCGTGGCCGTGGTCAGGCGCCAGCCGCCGAATCGGAACCCGCGCACGTCCTCGATCGCCAGATCCTGCGGCAGACTGCGCGCGCGCCGCAGCACGCTTTTGATGCGTGCCAGCAATTCACGCGGATTGAACGGCTTGGCGAGATAGTCGTCGGCGCCGGTTTCCAGGCCCGCGATGCGATCGCCCTGTTCGCCGCGCGCCGTGAGCATGATGACCGGAAGATTGGAATGTGCGCGCAGCTTGCGACACAGGCTGATGCCGTCTTCGCCGGGCAGCATCACGTCCAGCACCACCAGATCGAAATGCCCATCTTCCATGGCCTGTTCCATGGCCGGTCCGTCAGCCACCGCCGTCACGCGGTAAGCCTGGCGCGACAGATATTCTTCCAGCAGCGCGCGGATTTCGCTGTCGTCATCCACCACCAGAATATGGTCAGCTGTGCTCATATGCGCCGGGATCGCAGGATCATGCGCTGCGATTGTAGCCCGGCGCGGGGCGTAGCCTTTGTATCAAAGTGTAACAAGCCGCGTGCCGCGGCCCGTGCGTGGGAAAATAGCGTGCCGGTGTACTGAACTTATACGCGCATCGGGCGTCACAGCCTCACCACCCTTGCCGGGTTTGCACATTCCGCGGATACCACTACGTCATGTCCTGGCTTCGAACCCTTGGTTATCTGTTTGTGGCTACGCTGCTGAGCGCTTGCCTCGCGGGTGCGGCGCTGGCCGCAGCGGATGCCGGCACCGGAGCCGCGCCGCAGTTCTCGCATCCTTTCACACTGGTGGAACTCACCGACATGGCGCTCAGCAACAATCCGCAGACCAAACTCGCCTGGGCCGAGATCCGCTCCAGTCAGGCGGGCGTGGAACTGGCGCGCGCCGGCTACTGGCCGCAGATCAGCGCAGATTACAGCATCACGCGCAGCCGCACGGTGAATTTCTCCGGTGCGTCCAACAGCGCCCAAACCCGCTATTCGCCGAGCATCAGCCTGAGTTATCTGTTGTGGGACTTCGGCAACCGTTCCGGCTCGCTGGATGCCGCCAAGTACGCTTTGACGGCCGCCGAATTGAGCAACAACCAGACCATGCAGGACGTGATCCTCGCGGTCGAACAGGATTACTACCAGGTGCTCGGCCTGCAGGCGCTCGAACAGGCCGATGAATCAAGCGTTAAGGACGCGGAAACCAGCCTGGATGCCGCGCAACAAAACCAGAAATCCGGTCTGGCCACGGTCGGCGACCTGTACCAGACGGAAGCCGCACTCGCCGGCGCGCAGCTCGCCTTGCAAACCGCGCAGGGACAACTGGCGGTGGCAGTGGGCACGCTCGCCGTCGAGGTCGGATTGCCGGCCAGCACCGGCATCACGCTCGCGCCCTGGGACAAAACCGTGACACCAGTGATGCCTGCGCAAACCATAGAAGAACTGCTGGCGCAGGCGCGCCAGGCACGTCCCGAGTTGCTGGCCTCCAAGGCGAGCGAACAGGCGGCCATCAGCAATCTGGAAGCCACCAAAGCCCGCGGACTGCCGACGCTGGCCTTGAGTGCGGATGCCGGGCAGACGCGCACGGCGAGCGCCGGTTTCAGCCAGACCGCGAACAATTACAGCGCCGGCCTGACGCTCAGCATCCCGCTGTTTGCCGGCTTTGGCAACGAGGCCGCCAACAAGCAGGCGCAGGCCGCGGTGGACGTAAGCCAGGCGACCACGGCGCAGTTGCAGCAAACCGTGGAACTTGAAGTGTGGCAGGCCTATCAAAACCTGCATACCGCCGCGGTGACACTGCGCACCACCGAGGTGCAGCTCAAGAGCGCACAGCAGGCGGAAGCCGTGGAAACCGCGCGTTACCACATCGGCCTCGACCCAATACTGAACCTGCTGACCGCACAGACCACGCTCGCGAGCGCGCGCGTGCAACAAGTGCAGGCGCGCCTCAACTGGTTCACGGCGCTCGCCGCGCTCGGCCACGCCATCGGCGGATTGAACGCGCCCAGCGAAACCGCGACTCCGGAGTCACCTTGAACAAGAAAGCCAGAATCCTGACTGTCGGCGGACTGATAGTCGCCATCCTCATCGTGCTCGTGGCCTGGCGTGTGGTCAGCAACTCGCACGCGGGGCGCAACAAACTCGAGGATGCCCCACTCACGGTGGACACCGCCATCGTCACCCGCAAGCCCATGCCGGTGCAGTTGCAGGCCGTGGGCCAGGTGCAGTCGGAACACACGGTGAACATCCAGCCGCAGGTGAGCGGCGTGCTCAAGCGGGTGTTCTTCACCGAGGGCCAGTATGTGCACAAGGGCCAGCCGCTGTTCCAGATAGATCCGGGGCCGTTTGAAGCCGCGCTGGACTCGGCCAAGGCCGCGTACTTGACCGCCAAGGCCCAGGCCGACCGCGAAGCACCGCTCGCGGCCAAGGATTACATCTCGCCGCAGGACTACCAGAGCGCCGTGGCCACCGCCACGCAGACGCAAGCGGCGTTGCAACAGGCCGAGATCAACCTTTCCTACACCAACATCGTGTCGCCGATTGAGGGCCTGACCGGCAACCTCGCGGTCAAAGCCGGCAACGTGGTGTCGCCTACCGGCACCACGCCGCTCGTGACCATCAACCAGATGGAGCCCATCCTGGTGCAGTTCAACATTCCGCAGAACTTCCTGCCGCAGGTGCGCCAGTACGACGGCGGGCGCGGCATCCAGGTGTTCATCACGCACGAGGACGGCACCGGCGACCTCGGCCAGGGCAAGCTGGTATTCATCGACAACACCGTCAACACCAGCACCGGCACGGTGATGCTCAAGGCCGAGGTGCCAAACAAAAACGTGCAGCTCTGGCCCGGCCAGTATGTGGGCGTGACCATGCAGCTCACGGTGCAACCGAATGCGGTGGTGATACCGAGCACCGCGATCCAATCCAGCGAGCAAGGCAACTTCGTTTATAAAGTGGTCGATGACATCGCGGTGGTACAACCGGTCACGGTCAACCGCCAGATCAGTAATCTGGTGGTCATCGGCTCGGGTCTGAACGGCGGCGAACGGGTGATCACGCGCGTATCCCGCAATCTGCGGCCCAACATGAAAGTGAAGCCCAACACCACCGCCGCGCCTGCCGCCGGTACCTTGAGCGTGGCAACGCCGTGAAAGTCAATCTCTCCGCGCCCTTCATCCATAGGCCGGTGATGACCACGGTCATCGTGTCGGCGCTGCTGATTTTCGGCCTAGTGGCCTATTTCACCCTGCCGGTGAGCGAATTGCCGAACGTGGATTTTCCCACCATCCAGGTGCGCGCCAGTCTGCCGGGCGCCGACCCCAAGACCATGGCTTCGTCCGTGGCCACGCCGCTGGAGAAGCAGTTCACCACCATCGCCGGCCTGCAGTCCATGAATTCGACCAGTAGCACCGGCTCCACCGAAATCACGCTGCAATTCGACCTGTCGCGCAACATAGATGCCGCCGCCCAGGACGTACAGACCGCGATTTCCCAGGCAAGCCGCCAGTTGCCAAACAACATGCCGACGCCGCCCACGTTGCGCAAGGTGAATCCGGCGGATTACTCGGTGGTGTACCTGGGCCTGACGGCCGAGCATGTGCCACTCACGCAACTGGACGAATATGCCGAAACCATCGTGGCTGAGCGCCTCTCCATGGTCCCGGGCGTGGCCCAAGTGAACGTGTTCGGCTCACACAAGTACGCCGTGCGCCTGTACATGAACCCCTACGCACTCGCCGCGCGCAACCTGTCACTCAACCAGGTGGTCACGGCGGTGCAGAACGGCAATACCAATCTGCCCTCGGGCACCATGTATGGCGCCACCAGTACTTACACGGTGCAGGCCTCGGGACAACTGACCAACGCCAACGCCTACAACAAATTGATCGTGGCCTATCAGAATGGCGCGCCAGTGCACCTGGACGATGTCGGCAAGGCGGTGAACAGCATCGAGCAGGACAAACAGGTCACGTATTTCTTTGACAACACCCAGGGCAACCATCAATTGCAGCCGGCTATTGTCCTTGGCGTGCAGCGCCAGCCCGGCTCCAATACCGTGCAGATCGCCCAGGACATCAGCAAGCTGCTGCCGG
>DATEJV010000010.1:0-2754 GCA_035277745.1 Gammaproteobacteria bacterium
AACGCTACGGCTACGGCGGCTTCATTCAACTGGAGCACCATGGCCCCGGCTGCGCGCGCATGCTCAAGGACGGCGAGTTCTTCCGCGAAGTGCAGGCGAATTGTTGGGATCCGAAGGTGCGCATGCGGGAATGCGATGCGGCCGGCGTGGGTGTGCAGGTCCTGTCGACGGTACCCGTCATGTTCAGCTACTGGGCGAAGCCCAAAGACACGCTCGATCTTTCACGCCTGTTGAACGACCACATCGCGTCCGTTGCCGCCGAACATCCGCAGCGCTTTGTCGGCTTGGGCACCCTTCCGATGCAGGATACCGATCTTGCCGTGCGCGAGCTGGAACGTTGCATCACGGAACTGAAACTGTCCGGCGTCGAGATCGGCTCGCATGTGAACGGCATGAACCTCGATGACCCCAAGCTGTTCCCGGTGTTCGAGGCGGCCCAGACGCTGGACGCGGCGGTCTTCGTACACCCCTGGGACATGCTTGCCAGGGAGCGCATGCAGAAATACTGGACGCCGTGGCTCGTGGCCATGCCGGCGGAAACTTCGCTGGCCATTTGCTCGATGATTTTCGGCGGGGTATTCGAGCGCCTGCCGAAGCTCAGGGTATGCTTTGCCCACGGCGGCGGCGCCTTCCCGGCCACCGTCGGCCGCATTGAACACGGCTTCCGCGTACGCCCCGATCTGTGCGCCGTGGATAATGAGAAAAACCCGATGAGCTATCTCGGCCGCTTCTACGTGGATTCGCTGGTGCACCATCCCGGCATGCTGCGCTACATGCTCGACCTCATGGGCGCCGACAGCATTGCGCTCGGCAGCGATTATCCATTTCCGCTCGGCGAACACGCGCCCGGTGCACTCATTGAATCCATGCAGCTTGACGGCAAGACCCGAGATCGCCTGCTGCACGGCACCGCGCTTGCCTGGCTCAAGCTGCCGCGCACGCGCTTCATCGCATGAAGATCATCATCGAAATCGGCGGCCGCCGCTATGCCACGGACAAGGCCCGCGGCATCGGCCTCGCGATTCCGCTGCACTTCGACGGACCGCAGCCGTCGTTCTTCGACGCGCCTCCAGCCAGTGCGGTCACGCTGCAGGCCGGTGGTCTCACCGGCGATACGCGCCACGGCGGCAGTTGCAACGTGCGTACGCTGCATCTGACGCCGCACTGCAACGGCACGCACACCGAAAGCGTCGCCCACGTCACGCACGACGGGCTGCCGCCGGCCGGCTCCCGCACCAGCCTGCACGGCGCCACGCTGGTGAGCGTGACGCCGGAGCGTCGAGGCGACGCTACGGTGATCACCGCCCGGCAGCTCGAAAACGCGCTCGCCAAATTCGGCGATGGCCAGATGCGCGCTGCGCTCATCGTGCGCACCCTGCCCAATGACAAGGCCAAACTCACGCGCCGCTATGGCGACGGCACGCCCTGGTTCGAGCCGGCGGCCATGGGCTTGTGCGCCGGCATCGGCGTCGAGCACCTGCTGACGGACCTGCCCTCGCTCGATCCGATGCATGACGAAGGACGGCTTGCCGCCCATTATGCGTTCTGGGGCTTGTTGCCCGGCGAGCGCCGCGGTGCGCGCGCCACCCGCCCGCACTGTACGGTCACGGAGATGATTTACGTGCCCGACGAGGCCGCCGACGGCTACTACCTGCTGGACCTGCAACTGGCGCCCTTCATGACCGACGCCACGCCGAGTCGTCCGATCATCTATCCGCTGGAGGCCGCATGAAGTTCCGCGCCGACGCCGCTTACGCGGCGCAGCTTGACCAAGATGATCCTCTGGCCCACTACCGCGAACAGTTCCACATTCCCCGCCACGCGGACGGCGAAGAAATTTATCTGTGCGGCAATTCACTCGGCCTGCAGCCGAAAACCGTTGCACGTTATCTGCGCGAGGAACTCGAAGACTGGCAGCGGCTCGCGGTGAAGGCGCATTTCGCCGGCCGCCGTCCCTGGATGCCCTACCATGAACTGCTGACGGCCCAGACCGCACGCTTGGTGGGTGCCGAGCCGCAGGAAGTGGTGAACATGAACTCGCTCACCGCCAACCTGCACCTGATGCTGGTGAGCTTCTACCGCCCCACGGCCACGCGCAATCGGATCCTGATCGAACGCGGTGCCTTCCCCTCCGACCGTTACGCGCTGGCATCGCAGCTCCGCTTTCACGGCTTCGATCCGGACGCGAGCCTCGTCGAGCTCGCGCCACAGGATGGCCGTGCCACTTTGGACACCGGCGCAATCGAAGCGGCAATCCGCGAGCAGGGTGAGCGCCTCGCGCTCGTACTGCTGCCCGGCGTGCACTACTACAGCGGCCAGGCGTTCGACATCGCGCGTCTGACCCGCGCCGCGCACGGCGCCGGCGCCGTGACGGGGTTTGACCTTGCACATGCCGCCGGCAATCTGCCGCTGCAACTGCACGACTGGAACGTGGATTTCGCGGTGTGGTGCAGCTACAAATACCTGAATGCCGGTCCCGGTGCCGTGGCCGGCTGCTTCGTGCACGCGCACCACGCACGCGACTTCGAACGCCCGCGCTTCGCCGGCTGGTGGGGCCACGACAAGACCACGCGCTTCCGCATGGACCCCGAGTTCGTGCCCATGGAAGGCGCGCAAGGCTGGCAACTGAGCAACCCGCCGATCCTGGCGCTCGCGCCGCTGCTCGCTTCGCTGGAAATTTTCGAAGAGGCGGGGATGCAGGGGCTGCGGGAAAAATCCCTGCGGCTCACCGGTTATCTGGAGTTCCTGCTCGAC
>DATEJV010000011.1:0-2703 GCA_035277745.1 Gammaproteobacteria bacterium
GCTTCCTGAGCCTTGGTCTCCTGCAGGCACACCACGTCGGCACGCTGTTTCGGCAGCCACGCGAACAGGCCCTTGCGCGCCGCGGAGCGCACACCGTTGACGTTGAGCGTAATGATGCGCACAGCAACCTCGAAAACTCCGCGAACCGAATCATGAGTGCGAGCGTAGCTTCACCTACCATCCCGGTTACGCCGCCCCGCCGGTACTTCCATGTGCAGGCGCTCGCCGGAGCGAAGCATGCTTCCAGCTCGCCCCCATGAAGGAGCGTGTATCATACCCGGCGTTTTGCGTCCGCTGGAACCGGCATGCGGGACTATCAGCACGAATTCCTCGACTTCGCCCTGGCGCACGGGGTACTGCGTTTCGGCGCATTCACCCTCAAATCCGGCCGCCCAAGTCCCTACTTCTTCAACACCGGGCTATTCAATTCCGGTGCGGCGCTCGCGGCCTTGGGACGCTTCTACGCAAAATCCATCGTGGCCTCCGGCATCGAGTTCGACATGCTGTTCGGACCGGCGTACAAGGGCATTCCACTGGTCGCGGTCACGGCCGCGGCGCTCGCCGAACACCACGGCCGTGACCTGCCGTGGTGCTTCAACCGCAAGGAAGCCAAGGATCACGGCGAAGGCGGTCAGCTGATCGGCGCGCCGCTCAGCGGCCGCGTACTAATCGTGGACGATGTGATTACCGCGGGCACCGCGGTACGCGCAGCGCTCGGCCTGATCCGCGCCGCGGGCGCGACGGCCGTGGGCCTGACGATCGCCTTCGACCGTCAGGAACGTGGCCAGGGTGAAAAATCCGCGATTACCGAATTACGCGAGAACGAACAGCTGGAAGTGACCGCGATCGCACGCCTCGAGGATCTGATTGGCTGGCTGCAGAACCGCCCCGAGCAGACCGGCGCGCTCGCCGCATTGCGCGCCTACCGTCAACGTTACGGCGCCTGAAACGCTGTGTGCGGGAGGCGCGTTATACTGAGCCTTGGTGCGCTCTTCAATGATTGATGGTTGACCCATGAAAACCCGCATACTTGCGCTGATCCTGGCCGCGACGCTGGCAAGCGTGTTCGCCGGCGGTGCGCTTGCCCAGGACAAAGGTCCCAAACTCTACAAATGGGTGGACAAGAACGGCATCGTGCATTACGGCAGCAGCGTGCCGCCGGAGTATGCCAACCAGCAACTCGAGGTGCTCAACAGCGAAGGCCTGACGGTGAAGACCATCCAGGCTCCCAAAGCCAAAGAGGCGCCGAAGGACCAGGCGGCGGCCGCCGCCAAAGCCCGACAGGAACAGGCACAGCAGGCCACCGACCAGATGCTGCTCGACACCTACACCTCGGTGGCCGACATCGAACAGGATCGCGACACGCATCTCAAAGCCCTGAACGCACAAATTGACATCACCAACGCCGCTATCAGCGGCCTGCAGGACAATCTGGCTTCTTATCAGAGACACGAGCAGCAACTTGAGCGGGAGCACCGCCCCATACCGACGGAGCTCAAAAACAACCTGCTTAATATCCAGCAACAACTGGAAGCCGACCAGAAATTACTCGTGCAGCAGCAGCAGCAGAAACCGGCATTGCAGGCGCAGTATGACGCCTACATCAAGCGTTTCCAGCAGTTGACCGCGAATCCAAACAACGGCGGCCGCTGATCGCCGTTATTCTGTGGCTGCGCCGGTCTGCGGCGCGATTCCTCGGCGGAACAATGCTTGTGGCGGAAATTGCCGTACCTGCAGTTTCAATCCCTGCCCGAATGGCCAAATCCGCCGGCACCGCGCTGACTGCGCTCGAATTCAGCGACCACTTCAAAACTGGCCTGGACCACCGGCACGATGACCATCTGCGCGATGCGTTCACCCGGCTGCACGCTGAAGGCTTCGCGTCCGCGATTCCAGCAGGAAATCAGCACTTCGCCCTGATAATCGGAATCGATCAGCCCCACCAGGTTGCCGAGCACGATGCCGTGCTTGTGGCCCAAGCCCGAGCGCGGCAGCAGCACCGCGGCGTAAGCGGGGTCCTCCAGATGGATGGCGATGCCGGAAGGGATGAGTGCCGTCTCCCCGGGCGCGAGCACGAGCGGCTCCTTGAGGCAGGCACGCAGGTCCATGCCGGCGGAACCCGGCGTGGCGTGCTGCGGCAGGGGGAATTCCTTGCCGATGCGCGCATCCAATATCTTCACCTTGACGATGTGCATGACGGCGCGGCGACCTCGGTTCAGGATTTCTGTGGATAGCGGTCGGCGATGAACTTGACCAGCCGGCGCGCCAGGTCGAGCTTGGAGGCATGGCCGAGTTCCTCGGCGCCGCCCTTCCAGTACACCGTGAGCGCGTTGTCGTCCCGGTCGAACCCACGGCCGCTGCCCACCAGGTTCGCCGCCACCAAGTCGAGATGCTTCTTGTCGAGCTTCTCCCGGGCGTGCTTCTCCAGCTGCTCGGTCTCGGCGGCGAAACCCACGGTGTAGGGCCGCTGCCGCCGGCGCGCCACCTCGGCCAGGATGTCCGGGGTCTTCTGCATCGAGACGGCGAGCGTAGGCGCGCCCTGCTTCTTGATCTTCTGGGTCGCGCGCTTGCCGGGCGCATAGTCCGCCACCGCGGCAGCCGCGACGAAGATGTGTGCATCGCCCACCTCGCGCATCACCGCGGCGTGCATCTCGGCAGCGGTCTCCACATCCACCCGGCGCACATCCCGGGGCGTGGCGAGGT
>DATEJV010000012.1:0-6287 GCA_035277745.1 Gammaproteobacteria bacterium
CGCATACGAATTCCGGAACGCGGATTCCATGACCTCGGGCAGCGGATAATTGTCCGGATTGAGCGTGTGGATGGAGCCGGCCAGGTACATGGACGTCCGCCCCCTGCTGACACGCCAGATGAAATTCCGTGCCGGGGCATCTGCATCGGCGTTCTGCACCGCCGCAGACTGGGCGCTGTTGGCCCGTGGTCCGGCGCCCAACAGCAGGGTGAACAACGCGGCGCACAGCCACAGGCGACGCCGCAAGTTCCGGTTCACGTTCCGCTACTCCCGCAGCTTGGGTGTTTCCCGTGACAGGAAACGCAGACTAAACAACCCTCGTCTGTAAAGCGGGGGGTTTTTGATGGTCGACTGGAAGCCGACTCAACTATTCACTCCCTTTCCCCTCAACGGGGAGAGGGTTAAAACTCGTATCCGCTTCGCAGATACATCGTCATACTTGCTTCGCCTGAAGGCGAGGAATTTCTACCATACCCAATAGAGACATTAACGCTTTTCGAGCCAGTGTACTTCGGTTTCGATGCGGCCGTCTTTGTGCAGGCTCAGCCAGCGCATGCCGGGTGGTTTGTCGTCAACGGCGTAGTCGCGCGAGTGCGGCAGAAATTGGATGCAGGTGGACGGTGCGGCCAGCAGGCGCACGCCGCGGCGCACAGCGTCGAGCTCCTGGTGCACGTGGCCCCAGATCACAGCGCGCACGTTTTCGTTGCGATCCAGGATGCTGAAAAATTCATCGGCGTTGTCGAGCGCAATGCGGTCCAGCCAGGCGCTGTGCAGCGGCACCGGGTGATGATGCAATGCGATGAGCACGTGAGCCTCGCCCGCCGTGCGCAGGCCGTCCTGCAGCAATGCCAGCTCGGACTGGCTCAGGTGCCCGCCGACTTTTCCGGATACCTGCGTGTTCAGCAGCAGGATGCGCCAGTTACCCAGGCGCTGCAGGCCGCCCACGTGCAGGCCGGAAGCCTGGATGGCGCGCAGTTCCCCGGCGTCATCGTGATTGCCCGCGATCGCCGCCACCGGCGCGTGCAACTGCCGCAGCATTTTTGCGAGCAAGGGGTACGCCGCGGGCTGGTCATGCACCAGATCGCCGGTGGCCAGCATCAGATCCGGTCGCGGTCGACGCGCCGCCGCGTCCAGCACGCGCCGCAGAGTCTCGCGGGTGTTGATGCCGTGCAGCGTGCCGCCAGGGTCCGCGAACAGATGCGTGTCGGTGACCTGCAGCACGCGCAGCGGAGTAGAATCAGGGCTCACTGGAAATACCGGCGGTGCGGGCGATGTCCAATCGTACCATCTCCATGACGGACAGCCTGTATGCATATCTGTTGCAGGTGTCGCTGCGCGAACCGCCGATATTGCAGCGCCTGCGCGCGGAAACCGCCAAGCTTCCCCAACACGGCATGCAGATCTCGCCCGAGCAGGGCCAGTTCATGCGTCTGCTGGTGCGCATGCTGGGCGCCAGCCGCTGTATCGAGGTGGGAGTGTTCACCGGCTACAGCAGCCTGTCGGTGGCGCTGGCGCTGCCGGACGACGGCCATATCCTCGCCTGTGATGTGAGCGCAGAGTACACCGCGGTAGCGCGCCGTTACTGGCAGGAAGCCGGCGTGGAAAAACGCATCACCCTGCATCTTGCGCCGGCGCTGGAAACCCTGGATGGGCTGCTGAAGCGCGGCGAGCAGGGACGCTACGATTTCGCCTTCATTGACGCCGACAAGGGCAATTACCTGAATTACTACGAACGCATCATCCGGTTGCTGCGGCCGGGCGGCGTGATCGCAGTGGACAATGTGCTTTGGGACGGCGCGGTGATCGACAAGAAAGACAAGAGCAAGGACACGGTGGCGATCCGCGAATTCAACCTGGCACTGCACAAGGACCAGCGCATTGAGCTGTCCATGGTGCCGATCGGCGACGGCCTGACCTTGGCGCGCAAGCGTTCCTGAGTTTCCGGTTCGGTTGATTTCTTGGAGGGTAAAGCATGAAAGTTTTTGTCACCGGCGCGAACGGTTATGTGGGTTTCGCGGCAGCCCGCGCGCTGCGCCGCGCGGGCCATGCGGTTTATGGCATGGTGCGGCGCAAGGAAGCGGAAGTGCTGCTGCGGCGCGCGGAAATTCATCCAGTCATCGCCACGATGCAGAACCCGGCCGGCGTGTATGCAACTATCGAGCAATGTTCGGTGTTAATCCATGCCGCGGCCGATTATCAGACCGACACCTTGAAGCTGGACCGGCAGATGATGGAAGTCTTGCTTGCGATAGCCACGCGTGGCGCGCAACCCAAGACCGTCATTTATACCAGCGGCGTGTGGGTGTACGGCGACACCGACGACGAACTGGTGGATGAGACCACGCCGCTCACGCCGGCGCGCCTGGTGAAAAACCGTCCCGAGATCGAGCGACTGGTGCTGGAAACTCCGGGCATCCGCGGGCTGGTGGTCCGGCCCGGCTGCGTATACGGCGGGCGCGGCGGACTCACCGGTACCTGGTTCAGCGGCGCCGAAACCGGCGAGGTCAGCATCGTCGGCGACGGCGACAATCGCTGGGCCATGGTGCACGTCGAGGATCTGGCGGACGCCTATTTGCAGCTTGCGGAAAGCGGGCTCAGGGGCGAAGTCTTTAATGTCACGGACAGGTCGCGCGCCACGGTGAACGAGATGGCGGCCGCAGCGGTGATTGCCGCCCGGAGCAAGGCGAAATTCAGGCACTTGCCGCTCGCGGAAGCGCAGCAGAGCATGAGTGATTTCGCCGAGTGCCTGGCGCTCGACCAGCATGTAGACGCCCGCAAAGCAGTGCGCCTGCTTGGCTGGCAGCCGCGGCACGGCGGTTTCGTGGATGGTGCGGAAACCTACTACCAGGCCTGGAAGGCCTGGAAGTGAGCGCATCAGGCGCGGCGGATATATCGGCCCTGCAGGGATTCCAGGCCGCAGCAGGCGATCAGGCTGACCACCAGCGCCACGCCTACGATCCAGCCCCAGCCGTTCGCCCCAATGGGCAGAACGTGCAGGCCGTACAACAGCGACGCGAGCGCGGCCAGCAGATACACCGGGCCGGTATAGAAACAGTGCCGGCGCCCGCAGCGGCGTGCGTTGGCAAGACACGCGGCGCCCGCCACGCTGAAACCCGCGGTCCACAATGCCGTGTGCACGACGTCACCGGTGAAGGAGCCGATGATGATCAGCACCCACGGCCCCCACCACAGCAGCGGCGCCCAGCGCGAATTCAGCAGATCGGTTTTCTGGTCGGCGGCGCACCCGGCCATGACGTCATCCAACCCGGGCGGAGCTTTTCAGCGCCGCGGTCGGCATCTCGGCGTTCTGATTCACGTAATCCAGCCAGCCGTATTTGTCCGCAGTCTTGCCCTCGAACAGGCCGAAGAACAACTGCTGCATGCGCCGCGTGACGGGACCGGGCTCGCCCTTGCCCACCGGCTTGCCGTCCACCGAGCGGATCGGCGTGATCTCGGCGGCCGTGCCGCACATGAACACTTCATCGGCAAGATACAGGTACTCGCGCGGCAGGTTGCGTTCCACGACCCGGATGCCGGCGTCTGTGGCAAGTTTCATGAGCGCATTGCGCGTGATGCCGTCCAGTATGGCCGCGCTCACCGGCGTGGTGTGCAGCGCGCCCTCGAACACCAGGAACAGGTTTTCGCCCGCACCTTCGCTCAGCAGGCCGTTGCTGTCGAGCGCGATGCCTTCGCCGAAGCCAAGGCGCCGCGCTTCACGCGCCATCAACTGGCCTGACAGGTAATTGCCGCCGGCCTTGGCGCCGGCGGGGATGGTGTTGGGCGCGAAGCGTTGCCAGGTCGAAACACAGGCATCAATGCCTTTGTCCACTACGCCGCTGCCAAGATAACTGCCGAGTTCCCAGGCGCCTACCGCCACGTCGGTGGGCGATTCGGCGCTCAGACTCAGGCTCTGGCCGAGGCCGCGGAAGGCAATCGGGCGGATGTAGGCGCGCTTCAGGCCGTTGATACGCACCACTTCGCGGCAGGCGTCGGCAATGGTGGCCGCCGCGTAGGGCATGGGAATGTCATAAATCTTTGCGGAGTTGAAAAACCGCTGCATGTGGTCCGCGAGCCGGAAAATCGCCACACCTTTGGGCGTGGGATAGCTGCGGATGCCCTCGAATATGGAGGAGCCGTAATGCAGGGCGTGCGCCATCACGTGGGTGGTGGCCTCGGCCCAGGGTTTGATCTTGCCGTTGTGCCAGATGTGCGCAGGGAATTGAATTGCCACGGTTAGGACCTTGGTGCGTGCGGGATGGGCCGGTGCGACCGGGCCGGGAACGCCGGTATGCGTATTTTAGCCGTTTGCATGGCTATACTTCAGGTCTTGGGGGCACATAGTTGCGGTCAGCGTTGCGGTTCGCTACTTTGTGGCCCACCGGCGGCCCGAATTCCGGCTCGCGCGGGGGAAAGACCTCATGGAACCACCCATTGCACCGAGGGAATCAATGAATAGACCGGAAGAGCGCCGGAAATATCCGCGCTTACGCCGTGAAGAGCGCGCGGTGATTCGCCGCGTGGACGCTCAGTCGGAAGATCCAGCCGGTGACGTCCTGTATTGCAAGACCGTGGACATCTCGCCCGCGGGCATGCAGGCGCGCGCCAAACAGCAATTGCGCCCGGGCGAAATGGTGGAGGTGGTGATCAGCATCGAGGGCTACCGCGATTCTTTTCACCTGCATGGCCAAGCCCGCTGGTGCCGCCCGGCAGAAGATGCGGATGAATTTCTGGTCGGCGTCGAGCTGTTGTCATCCGAAAACGGCGACATGGCCTTGTGGCGGCGGGTTTTCAATTAGCGTACCTCTGATTTATACGCCGTTCGCCCTGAGCGTAGCGTAGCGAAGTCGAAGGGTGAACGGCAGCCCCCCGAATCTCAAAGCGCAATTCCGTCCGTACTTCGACAGGCTCAGCACGAACGGAATTGATCAGAGTTTCCTTAGCGTGATTCTGGACAGATGGAGTTTGCAGTCATGAGGATCCTGAGTCGTTTTGGTCTGATGCTGCCGGGCGTGGGCGTATTGATTCTTGCGGGCTGCGTGGGCTGGCAGCCGGGAAGCGGGGTCGCCAGCCAGCAGCAGGCGGACACCATGACCGCGCAGGTGAATGCCGCGATTGCGCGCTTCAAGCAGCGCGATCCCAGCATCCAGCGTTTCTTCGACGAGGCTTATGCTTACGCCATCTATCCATCGGTAGGCAAAGGCGGTTTCTGGATCGGCGGCGCGTACGGCAACGGCGCGGTCTATGAGAAAGGGCGCCTCGTAGGTGTGACCAGCGTCACCCAGATCACCATCGGTCCGCAGATCGGCGGGCAGGCCTACAGCGAAGTCATTTTCTTCCGCGACGGCAACGCACTGGCGACCTTCGAGGCCGGGAATTTCACCTTCAGCGCGCAGGTGTCCGCGGTGGCGGCCACCGCCGGCGCCGCCAAGAACGCGGCCTGGAACAACGGCGTGGCGGTATTCACCGCCGCCGAGGGCGGGCTGATGGCCGAAGCCACCATCGGCGGGCAGAAATTCACGTTCACGCCCATCGCGCATTGACCGTGCGCGGATGAGTCAAAAGAAAAGCCCCGCGAAGGGGCTTTTCTTTTTCAGGCCGCGCGCCGTCAATCAATAGCGGTAAATCTCCGGCTTGTAAGGCCCGTCCACGGGGACGTTGAGATAACCGGCCTGCTTGGGCGTGAGCCTGGTGAGGTGTGCGCCAATGCGCTCCAGGTGCAGGCGCGCTACTTTTTCGTCCAGGTGCTTGGGCAGCACATAGACTTTTTTCTCGTATTTCGCGCCGTGGGCGAACAGCTCGATCTGCGCCAGCACCTGGTTGGTAAAGGAATTGGACATCACGAAGCTCGGGTGCCCGGTGGCGCAGCCCAGATTCACCAGCCGGCCTTCGGCCAGCACGATGATGCGATGGCCATCGGGAAAGATCACGTGATCCACCTGCGGCTTGATGTTCTCCCATTGGTATTTGCGCAGGCTGGCGATGTCGATTTCCGAATCGAAGTGGCCGATGTTGCAGACGATGGCGTTGTGCTTCATCTTCGCCATGTGCGCGTGCGTAATGACGTCCACGTTGCCGGTGCAGGTGACGAAGATGTCGCCCTGGCCCGCGGCTTCCTCCATGGTGACCACACGGTAACCTTCCATCGCCGCCTGCAGGGCGCAGATCGGATCGATCTCGGTAATCCACACGCTCGCACCCAGCCCCTTCAATGACTGGGCACAACCCTTGCCCACGTCGCCATAGCCCGCGATCACCGCGATCTTGCCGGCGATCATCACGTCGGTGGC
>DATEJV010000013.1:0-6397 GCA_035277745.1 Gammaproteobacteria bacterium
CGACATTCTCAACCGAAGCCCATGACCACCGCCGCGAATAAACCCATGAGCGCAAACACCGCTCCGAGCTGCGCAAGCGTTATCGCCAATTCGACCAAGTCGGCCCAATGGGAACGCAGCGGCAGATTCTGGACACGCTGATGCATCACTGGAACCTGAGCGCGTCAATCGGCTTCATGAGCGAAGCCTTGCGCGCCGGATAAAAGCCGAAGAACACGCCGATGCCGGCGGCCACGCTGAAGGCCAGCAGGATCGAAATCCCGGTGACGATCACCGTGAGATCCGCGATGCCCTGCAGCACCGCGGCCGCCAGCACGCCCAGCAGCACGCCGAACAGGCAGCCGCTCACGGAAATGAAAATCGCCTCGAGCAGGAACTGCAGGAGAATGTCGCGCCGGCGCGCACCCACCGCCACGCGGATGCCGATCTCGCGGGTGCGCTCGGTCACCGACACCAGCATGATGTTCATGATGCCGATACCGCCGACCACCAGCGAGATCGAGGCAATGGCGCCCAGGAGCAGCGACATGATGCGCGTGGTATCGGAAGCGGCGTTGGTCAGTGCCGTAAGGTTGCGGATGCTGAAATCGTCCGGCTGTCCCGGCTGCAGGTGATGCCGCTGGCGCAGCAGCGCCTCCATATCCGTTTGTGCCTGATTCATGGCCTGCGGCGAAACCGCCTGGGCCATGATGAAACGTACGCTGTTCGCGAACTGCGAGCCAAACAACTGATGCAGCGCAGTGGACACCGGAATCAGCACGGTGTCGTCCTGGTCCTGGCCGCCGAGACTCTGGCCTTTCACCGCCAGCAGGCCGATCACCAGGAACGGCCGGTTGGCGATGCGCACGGTCTTGCCCACCGGATCCTGACTGCCGAACAGGTTGGTGGCCACGGTTTGGCCGAGCACCGCCACACGCGCTTCGCCGCGGATTTCGCCCTCGGTGAACATGCGCCCCGAGGCCAGCGGCCAGTTGTGGCATTCGAGATAGCCGGGGGTGGTACCGAGCACGCCGGTGTTCCAGTTATTGGCGCCATACACGATCTGCGCCCCGCCCGGCGCGCTGGGTGCCACCGCCGAGATGTCGGACAGTTGGCCGATGGCGGTGGCATCGTCAAGCGTGAGCGTGGGCGCCGAACCGGTGGCGGTGCGCACGCCACCCGAAGTCTGCGAACCCGAAAGAATAATGAACAGATTGCTGCCCAGCGCGGAGATCGCCTGGCTGACGCGGAATTGCGCGCCGCTGCCGACCGCCAGCATCAGGATCACGGCGGCCACGCCGATGATCATGCCCAGCATGGTGAGCAGCGTGCGCAGGCGGTTGGCGCCGAGCGCGCGCCAGGCTTCGGTTGCCATGAACCCCGGCGTCATGACGGCACCGCCCCGCCATGCGGCGCATCGTCCAGCACCTGGCCGTCGCGGAAACGGATCAGCCGCCGCGCGTAACGCGCGATGTCCGGCTCGTGGGTCACCAGCACGATGGTGATGCCGTCGCCCTGGCTGAGCGCGCCGAACAACGTCATGATTTCGTCGCTGGTGGCGGTGTCGAGATTGCCGGTGGGCTCGTCGGCCAGGATCAACGGCGCATGGTTGACGAGCGCGCGCGCGATTGCCACGCGCTGCTGCTGGCCGCCGGAAAGCTGGTTGGGATAGAAATCCGCAAAGCGCGCGAGACCCATCTTCTCCAGCATCTCGGTAGCGCGCCGTACCCGGCGCGCATGCTCCCAGCCGGCGTACACCAGCGGCAATGCCACGTTTTCCCATGCGGTCAGGCGCGGCAGCAGGTTGTAGCCCTGAAAAACGAAACCGATGAGCCGGTTGCGGATGTGAGCAAGTTGATCGTGCTCGAGCTGCGCCACCGCCTTGCCTTGCAGGTGATACTCGCCACTGCTCGGCACGTCCAGGCAACCGAGCAGGTTCATGAAGGTGGTCTTGCCGGAGCCCGAGGGCCCCATGATGGCGACAAACTCGCCCGGGAACACGTTCACGGCCACGCCATGCAGCGCCACCAGTTGGCCCGCGGCGGTGTCGTAGTGTTTGGTGAGCTGCTCGGTGCGGATCAACGGTGCCGCGTGCATGTTCAGAAAATCCGGAAGAATCCGCTGCGCTGCGGCCCCTGCGGACCGGCGCCGGCCAGACCCACGATGACCTTGTCGCCCGCCTGCAACCGGCCGGAGAGCACTTCGGTGTTGGTGTTGTCGGTAATGCCCAGCGTCAAGCGCACCGGATGCGGACCGCGCGCACCGAGTAGGTACACGCTGCCCGCGTTGGCCGCGTTTTCGCCGTTGGTTGTCGGTACACTGCCTGCAGAACCGCCGTTTGAACCCCCGCCGCCACTGCCGCCGGCCCGAGCGCGTGTCAGGTGCACACGCAGCGCCGCATTCGGCACCAGCAACGCGTGGTTCCGCTGTGTGATCAGGATCGTGGTGTAGGCGGTCATGCCGGGCAGCAACGTCAAGTCCTGGTTATCCACGGCCACCACCACGTCGTAGGTCACCACATTCTGGGTGGTGGTGGCGTTCAGGCGTATCTGTTTGACCGTGCCCTTGAACGTGCGGTTGGGGTAGGCATCCACGGTGAACGTGACCGACTGGCCGACGCGCACCGCACCCACGTCGGCTTCGTCCACGGTGGTATCAATCTGCATCTGTTTCAGGTTCTTACCGATGGTGAACAGCGTAGGCGTGGAAAAACTCGCCGCCACTGTCTGGCCCACATCCACCACGCGATTGATGACCGTGCCGTTCACCGGCGAACGAATCACCGTGTAGCTCAGATTGGTCTGGTCATGCAGCAGTACGGCCCGGGCCGCCGCAACCGCCGCCCGAGCCGAGGCTCGCGCCGCGATCGCCTGGTCAAGGTCCTGCTTGGTCTCGTAGTCCTGCTTGTAGAGCATGGCAATCCGATCCGCGTTGGACTGCGCATAGCTCAATGTCGCCTGCACACTCGCGAGATTGGCCTGGTCCTGGGCCACCTGCGCCTTGAAGAGCGTGGGATCGAGTGTCAACAACACCTGCCCGGCTTTCACCTGCGAGTTGTAGTCGGCATAAAGTTTCTGCACTGTGCCCGAGACTTGCGTGCCCACGCTCACCACCACCACCGGATTGAGTGCGCCGGTCGCGGTCACCGTCTGGGTGATGTCGCCGTACTTGATGGTGGCGGTCTGGAAGCGATCATTGCGTTCGGCGGCACGCGCGTACCACCAGCGCGTGACCAACAGCGCCACGATGATCACCACCGCGGCGGCCGCCAGGTATTTGAGTGCACGGGTTTTCGACGACATGCAGGGCTCCGGTTTAGCGTGAGGCTGCGGACGGCGCGGTGCCGGTCAGACTGCCGGGCTGCAGCATCCCGATGGCCTTTGCCAGCGAAGCACGCGCGATATACAGGTTGTAACGGCTCTGGATTTCCTGCTGTTCGGCTGACACCAGTGCCGCATTCGCGCTCAGCACGTTGAGAATATCGCCCACGCCGGCCTGGTATTGGCCGATGGCCAGTTGAGCGGCGGCGTGCGCGCTGCTCAGCAGGTCCTCGGCGGCGGTCAGCGCATCCTGCGCGGTGAGCAGCGCGGTATACGCAGTGAACACGTCCAGCGACACCTGATTCCGGATCTGGTTGCGCGCCGCGATGGCTGAATCGAGTTCCGCCTCGGCGCGACGCACTTCATAGGTGGTGACAAAACCGCTGAACAGCGGCACGCTCAGACTCAAACCGTAGACGGTCTGGTGTTCCGTACCCAGAGAGGCGGAATGGGAATAGCTCGGCGTAGCGAAAAGCGACAGCGACGGCAAACCGGTGGCCTGTGCCACATGTATGCTCGCCTGCGCCGAGTTGATATCGGCCTGCGCGGCCGCGAGATCGGGACGCGCCGCAACTGCCTGCGCAATCAACTCCTTGAGATTCGCAGCGGCGGCGGGAGTCGGCGGCGTTGCCGGTACCGGCTCGATGCTGAATGCGCTGTCTGCCGGCAGCCCCATGACGTTGGCGAGCGTGCCGCGCGCCGTGGTGAGCGCGCCTTGCGCCTCGGTAAGCGTCAATTGCGCCTGTGAGAGCGCGGTCTTGGCCTGCAACACGTCACTCAGGAGCGCGGAGCCGGCGGCATGCCGTGCATCGGCGGCAGCATAAGCCGCCTGATCGGACTTGACCGACTCTTGCGCGGCGCGCACCGCCTCCTGGCCGGCCAGCAGGTCGTAGTAACCCTGCACCGCGGCAAACAGTACGGTCTGAATGGTGGCGTCCTGGCTGAGATCGGCGGCAATCAGTGCCTGCTTGTCACTCTCCACCTGCGCATTGCGCCCGCCGAAATCGAACAGCAGGTATTGCAGCGACAGCGACATGTCAGTCTCGGAATTGGTCTGCGACGGGCCGCCGAGCGCATTGGGATTGCCGCGGTTGCGCTCCGCAGTAGCCGACAAATCCAACGTCGGCAGCCACGCGCCGCGGCTGATGCCAAGCTGGGCGGCCGCGATCTTGGTGTTGATCCAGGCCGTCTGGGTCTGCGGGTTGTTGCAGAGCGCCAGGTCCGCGACCCGCACCATGTCGAGCGTGCCCGCTACCGTGACGACACTCGGACAGGCATACGCCGGTACCGAGGTGTTGGGCGCGCTCGCGGGATTGGCACCTACATAGGATTGGGTCGCGAGCGGATCCATGCCGGCCGCCCTGCCGGTGAGCGGCAAGGCGACGCAGATTCCCAGCCCGATGCCAATCGCAAAATGCGCGTAGCGGGAGGAACTGCAGGTGGCCTGAGCCGGGAAATCCATGGCCGACATCATAGGAACGGCGTGTGACTGAAATGTTTCCGGACAACGTGTACGTGTAAAACTTCATTGCAGCGCATCGTGCTGAAACACTTTGTTACATTTGACGTGCATCGGCCGCGACACCTGCCGTTAGACTTATACGTCATGAAGGAAGCCATCGCCAGAATCCTCATCATTGACGACGACCTGCGCACCCGCAGCCTGCTGGAACGCTATTTGAAAGACCAGGGTTTTGCGGTCATGGCGGCGGAAAACGGCCGGACATTGGAAACGCTGCTCGCGGAGCATCGCGTAGACCTGCTGGTGCTCGACCTGATGCTGCCCGGCGAGGACGGCTTGTCCCTGTGCCGGCGCCTGCGCGCCGCGGGTCATGCGGTGCCCGTCATCATGCTGACCGCCAAGGGCGATGACGTGGACCGCATCGTGGGGCTTGAAGTCGGCGCCGACGATTACGTGTCCAAACCCTTCAATCCGCGCGAACTGGTGGCGCGCATCAATGCGGTGCTGCGGCGGCAACAGCCGGCCACTGCGCCCGGCGCTCCCGCAATGCAGGAAATCGTGATTCATTTCGGCCGCTGCGAACTGAACCTCGGCACCCGCACGCTGAAGAAATCCGGGGAAAGCATGCCGCTCACCACCGGTGAATTCGCGGTGCTGGAAACCCTGGTCAAGCATCCGCGCCAGCCGCTGTCGCGCGAGAAGCTCATGGAGCTCGCGCGCGGCCGCGAGCACGGCGCCTACGACCGCAGCATGGACGTACAGATCTCGCGCCTGCGGCGCCTCATCGAGGACGCACCGGCCACGCCACGTTATCTGCAAACCGTGTGGGGCTTCGGTTACGTGTTCGTGCCCGATGGGGCCAGTCTGTGAAATTCCCGCCGCAAACGCTCATGGGGCGCACCGCCCTGCTCATGGCCTTGCTCATCATCCTGAGCCAGGTGGCGTGGTTCGGCATCGTGCGCGTGTTCTTCATCCCCCCGCTGCGCGCCGCGCATGCCAATCCGGTAGTCAGCACCATCGTCATGGCGCGCACCGCACTGGAAAGCCTGCCGCAGGACCAGCGCCAGCCGTTCCTGGAGGCACTGGGCGCGCACGGCAGTTTCCGCATCGTTGTGGACGGTGCGCCCCAGACTTTATTCAAAGGTTCCAACGAAAGGCCGCCAGCGGACCTGGCCGCGAGTCTGCGACAGGCTTTCGGTGCCGACGTAATCCTCAAAACCGAGCCGCGCACCCGCGATCTCTGGATCCGGTTCCCGACGCGCGATCGCGCGTATTGGCTGGTGCTGCCACGCAGCCACCTGCGTCCGTTGTTTCCGCTGGACCTGCTCATCTGGATCGTGCTGGGCGCGGTCATCGCTCTGGCTGGCGCGTGGCTGGTGATCTTCCGCCTCAACCGCCAATTGCACCGCGTGCTGGAAGCGGCGCGCCATCTCGGACGCGGCGAAACTCCGGCACAACTGCCGGAAACCGGTCCGGAGGAAATCCGCGACCTGAGCCGCGGATTCAACCAAATGGCCGAAGGCCTGCAGAAACTCGACGCCGAACGCCGTCTGATGCTGGCCGGCATCTCGCACGATCTGCGCACGCCATTGACGCGCTTGCGCCTGGGCATCGAGCTCTCGGGCGAGAGGATGGA
>DATEJV010000014.1:0-11750 GCA_035277745.1 Gammaproteobacteria bacterium
GTGGTCGGTATGGCCGTACCCAGCTTTACCCACGTCGTGCGTCAGAACCGCGCGACTGCCACGGTCAATGAATTGCACGCGGCGCTCAACTATGCGCGCCAGAGCGCCATTGTGCGCAACAGCTACGTGGTATTGTGCAAAAGCGCCGATGGCCAACGCTGCGATCACAGTCTCCCGGACTGGAACGGCGGCTGGTTGATTTTCGACAACCTGAATCGCGACACTGCGGTGCAGGTCAATGCCGGCGAACCCATTCTGCGCGTGCATGGCCCACACGGGACTTCGGCGCGCATCGTCAGCAACCGCAATTCCTTTACCTTCAGGCCCATCGGTACCAACAGCGTCAATGGCACGCTGCGCTATTGCTCCGAAGACCGCAAGCATGACGGCGCGTTGATCATCAGTGTCACGGGACGAGTGCGCTATTCGGACCAGCCCAACAGTTACACCAGCTTGCCCTGCCCGTGACCTCGGCGGCAGCCGGTCGGGGATTCTCGGCATCACATCCGATGCAAGAACCTTTGAAGCTTGTGCACTTGTTCAGCGCGCGGCCCGTCTGCGAGAAAACAATCCTTCCAGGATGAGCATGGCGGCGCCGACGGTGATGGCGGAGTCGGCGAGGTTGAAGGCTGGGTAATACCAGCCATGATAGTGGAACTGGAGAAAATCAATCACGTAGCCGTGCCACAACCGGTCAATGACGTTGCCCAGCGCCCCGGCCAGCACCAGTGCCAGTGCTATCGCACGCCAGCGATACTCGCGGCGCGGCAGGAAGCGCATCCATACGACAATGGCCGCACTCACCACCAGCGCCAGGATGGTGAAGAACCAGCGCTGCCAGCCGGAGGCGCCGGCGAGAAAACTCCAGGCGGCGCCGGGATTGTGGATCAGCACAAGATTGAACACCGGCAGCACCCGGATGGAGGCGTAAACCGCGAGGTGGCTCACTACCAGCCACTTGCTCAGCTGATCGAGCACGATGACCGCGGCCGAGAGCCACAACCAGATCCACGCGCCGTATTTCGATGCAGGTTCTGCGCTCATGCAAACTCCCGGTGCTCTCCCGGCCCCTCCACGTTTTGCACACAACGCCCGCACAGTGCCGGATGTTGCGCATGCCTGCCCACATCCTCGCGATGATGCCAGCAGCGCGCGCACTTGGCATGCGCCGATGGTTTCACGACCAGCCATAGCCCCGGCAGTTCGGCCGCCGGCTCGATCTCCAGTGGCCGCTGGCCGGCGGGGTGCACGCGCGCATAGGAAGTAATAAACAGGAATCTCAGCTCGTCCCCGAAATTCCGTAACGCCGATGCCAGTGCAGCATCGCAATACAGGTCCACCTCCGCATCCAAAGGCGAGCCGATGGCGCCGGCGATGCGCAGCTTCTCCAGTTCCTTGCGCACGGCATCGCGTACCTTGAGCAGTGTGTCCCAGGCCGCCATGTCCACGCTCACGCGTGGCAATGCGTGCCATTCCGCCAGGAACACCGAGGCGGCGTGCGGTCCCGGCAGGAATGACCAGGCTTCTTCAGTGGTGAAGCTCAGGATCGGCGCGAGCCAGCGCAACATGGCTTCGGCCACGTGATACATCGCCGTCTGGCAGGAGCGGCGCGCACGGCTTGCGGCCTGCGTGGTGTATTCGCGATCCTTGATCACATCGAGATAGAAATTGGAAAGCTCGACCACGCAGAAGTTGTAGACCTTCTGGTATATGAGGTGAAACTGGTAATGCGTATAGGCCTGGCGCACCTCGTCCTGCAGTTGCGCGGTCCGTGCCAGCAACCACTGATCCAGGGCCAGCAGCTCGCTGGCCGGCAGCACATCGCGCGCCGGCTCGAAATCGTAAAGATTGGCGAGCAGATAGCGCAGCGTGTTGCGCATCTTGCGGTAGGCTTCCGCCATGTGTTTGAGGATGTTGTCGGACACCGAGAGCTCGCCGCTGTAATCGGTGGCGGCCACCCATAAGCGCAATACATCGGCACCCAGTTTCTTGATGACTTCCTGCGGTGCAACCACGTTACCGAGCGATTTCGACATCTTGCGGCCCTGCTCGTCCACGGTGAAACCGTGGGTCAGCACGCCCTTGTAGGGCGCGCTGCCGCGAATCGCCGCTGACGTCAGTAACGAAGACTGGAACCAGCCGCGATGCTGGTCCGAACCTTCCAGATACAGATCGGCCGGATGGCCGGCACCCAGACCGAGGCGCGGCCCGCCCACGCAGTAATGCACCACGCCGGAATCGAACCACACGTCGAGAATGTCCGGCACTTTCTCATAGTGCTCCGCATCCTTGCCCAGCAGTTCCTCGGCATTCAGGTCAAACCAGGCGTCAATGCCCTCATGCTCCACGCGTTGCGCCACCTGCTCCAGCAATTCCTGGGTGCGCGGATGCAATTCCGCCGTGTGTTTGTGCACGAACAGCGCAATCGGTACGCCCCAGGTGCGCTGGCGCGAGATGCACCAATCGGGCCGGTTGGCCACCATACCCTCGATGCGCTGTTCGCCCCAGCCGGGCGTCCACTGCACTTGTTTGATCGCGGCCAGTGCCTGTGCACGCAGGCCCATGGTATCCATGCCGATGAACCACTGCGGCGTGGCGCGGAAAATCACCGGCGTCTTGTGGCGCCAGCAGTGCGGGTAACTGTGGCGTATGGTTTCGTGATGCAGCAGCATGCCGCGCTCAGTCAATACCCGGATGATGTGCTCGTTGGCCTTGAATACGTGTTCGCCGGCGAACAGCTCGGTGCCCGGGACAAATACGCCGCGGTTGTCCACCGGGTTGTCCACCTTGAGGCCGTATTGCTGGCCGAGCGCGAAGTCCTCGTGACCGTGGCCGGGCGCGGTGTGTACCGCGCCGGTGCCGGCATCCAGCGTCACATGCTCGCCGAGCACCACCGGAACAATGCGCGCGTAAAACGGATGGCGCAGTTTGAGCCCTTCAAGCTGCTTGCCATGCGCGACTGCGAGCGTCTTCCATTGCGACACGCCGAAGCGCTGCATCACAGCCGGTACGAGTTCGCGCGCCAGCAGCAGGTGTTCACGGCCGAGGCCCGCGTCACACTCAACCAGTGCGTATTCAATATCCGGGTGTAACGCCACCGCCTGGTTGGCGGGCAGCGTCCAGGGCGTGGTGGTCCAGATGGCCACCGCCGCGGGCAAACGGCTGTCGGCAATGCGCAGGCGCTTCTGCAGATCCGCGGGCTCAGCCACCGGAAAGCGCACGTCAATGGCGGGAGAAGTCTTGTCCTCGTATTCCACCTCGGCTTCGGCCAGCGCGGATGCACAGTCGAGGCACCAGTGCACGGGCTTCAGACCTTTATATAGGTGTCCGCGCCGGATGACTTCGGCCAGCGCCCGCAACTGCCGGCCTTCGTATGCCGGCGCCATGGTGAGATAGGGATGCTCCCAGTCGCCAAGCACGCCGAGGCGCTTGAAGTCCGCGCGCTGGCTGTCCACCTGCTCCTGCGCGTAGACGCGGCAGGCCGCGCGAAATGCCTTGGCGTCCACCTTGTGGCCGACCCGGCCGAGCTTTTTCTCCACCTGCTGCTCGATGGGCAGGCCGTGGCAATCCCAGCCCGGGATGTAGGGCGCGTCCAATCCGTCGAGCGAGCGGGACTTGACCACGATATCCTTGAGGATCTTGTTGACCGCGTGGCCGATGTGGATGTTGCCGTTGGCGTAGGGCGGCCCGTCCTGCAGCACGAAGCGAGCGCGGCCCCTGCGCGCCTCGCGCAGCAGGCCGTAAACGTCCTGCTGCATCCAGCGCTTGAGCAATTGCGGCTCGCGCTGCGGCAAATTCGCCTTCATGGCGAATTCGGTGCGCGGCAGATTCAGGGTGTGTTTGTAGTCAGTCACGACCTTCCCTCACGACAGCATGTTCAAACCAGCGCCCGCTGTTTCAGCCAGGCACGCGCGGCGGCGACATCCTTCACCATTTGCGCCTTGAGCGCCTCCAGACTGCCGAACTGCGCGTCGCCACGCAATGGATGCAGCAGCTCCACCTGCAAATGCCGTCCATACAACTCGCCGCTGAAGTCGAAAATAAAAACTTCCAGGCGTGTCTCGCGGCCGTCCACCGCCGGACGCCTGCCCACATACGCCGCGCCGTAGCGCGTTGCGCCATCCACGCCACGCACGGCCGCCACGAAGATGCCCTGCACCGGCGACACCCGCCGCTTCAGCGCGATGTTGGCGGTGGGGAACCCCAGCGTCGTCCCCAGTTGTTCGCCGTAAATCACCCGGCCGCTCAGCGAGTATGCCGCTCCCAGCAGTTCGGCCGCCTGCTGCAGATCTCCGGCCGCCAGACACGCGCGGATGCGCGTGCTGCTGACCCTCGTGCCCGCCCGCCGCACACCGGGCAGGTTCTGCACCTTGAATCCGCGCTCGGCGCCCGCCGCCTGCAGCATGGCCAGGTCTCCGCCGCGTTCGCGGCCAAAACGGAAATCGTCGCCCACCACCAGGTGGCGCACTCCCAACCCGCGCACCAGGATACGTTCGATGAATTCGGCGGCCGGCATCGCGCTGAACGCGGCGTTGAAGCGCAGGCACAGCAGCCGGTCCACGCCGCACGCCGCGAGCGCCTGGAATTTTTCGCGGAAATTCATCAGCCGCGCCGGCGCGGCGGCCGGCTCCAGGTATTCCAGCGGCGCAGGCTCGAACACCACCACCACGGCAGGTAAACCCAGGCGCCGGGCATGCTCCACCAGTTCCTCGAGCACCTGCCGGTGGCCGAGATGCACGCCGTCGTAATTGCCGATGCTCACGGCACAACCGCAATGCCGCGGTTTCAAGCTCGCCAGCCCGCGGATCAACTCCACACTGCCGCCCCGGAATTATATATAAGGAGTGTCCGCAATCAGGTCACCGGCGCACGGCGCAAATGCTGCAGGCGGAAGCCGCTCAGGAACAGTGCCAGGAAATACACCGCAATGGCCGCGGCGATCCAGATCGCCAGCCACAGAGCCCGCTGTCCGGCCGCACGCGCCAACCATACGTGCAGCGGCCCTACCAGTCCCCAGAGCAGCGCAGCCATCGCCATATTCGCAACCAGCACGCGCCGCCACAAAAGCCGCCAGCCGGCTCCCGGCTGATATATCTGCGCCCGCTTCAAGCTGCGGTACAACAACCCGGCATTGATGAACGCCGCCAGCGACGTGGACAAGGCCAGGCCCGCGTGTGGAGCCGTCAGTCCGCTCAGCGCCCAGGGAATGGTAATCACCAGATTGAGCACGACATTCGCCACCACCGAAATCACGCCAATCTTCACGGGCGTGCGCGTATCCTGGCGCGCATAAAAACCCGGTGACAGCACCTTCACCAGCGTGAAACCCACCAAGCCGACCGCATACGCCATGAGACTGGCCTCCGCCATGCGCGAGTCATACGCATTGAAATGCCCGTAGTTGAACAAGGTCACCAGCAGCGGTCCCGCCAGGAAAAACAATCCCACCGCGGCGGGAATTGCCCCCACTACCGCGAGCCGCAGCGCCCAGTCGAGCGTAGCGGAAAATCCGGCGGAAGATTTGGCGGCGAAATGCTGCGCGAGAGTGGGCAGAATCACGGTGCTGAGTGCGATCGAAGATACACCCAGCGGAAACTCCATGAGACGATCCGAATAGTACAGCCAGCTCACGCTGCCGGTCGCCAGGAACGAGGCGATGATGGTGTCCACCACCAGGTTGATCTGCGTGACCGAAGAACCAAACAAGGCCGGCAGCATGAGTTTCAGAATGCGGTGCACGGCTTCATGGCCATCGGACAGCCGCGGCCTCGGCAGGAGTTTGAGACGCCACAGGAACGGTATCTGGAACGCAAGCTGCACCACGCCGGCGATGAATACGCCCCAGGCGAGCGCCATGGCGGGATTGTGCATATGCGGCGCCAGCCAGACGGCGGCCGCAATCAGCATGATGTTGAGCAGCACCGGGGTGAATGCCGGCACGCCGAAGCGCCCGTAGGTGTTGAGAATGCCGCCGGCAAATGCGGTCAGCGAGATGAACAGCAGGTACGGAAACGTGATCCGCACCATCGCGACCGTGAGTTCGTACTTGGATTCATGGGCGCTGAAACCGGGCGCGAAGATCCACACCAGCACCGGCGCGGCGATCACGCCGATTACCGTGACCACCAGCAGCACCAGCCCCAGGCTGCCGGCGACGCGGTCCGCGAGTTCCCTGACCTCGTCGTGCTCACGGGTGACCTTGTATTCCGAGATCACCGGCACGAACGCCAGTGCGAACGCACCCTCGCCGAAGGTACGGCGCAGGAAATTGGGAATCTTGAAGGCCACGAAGAACGCATCCATGACCGCGCCGGCGCCGAAATAGCGCGCCAGCACCACATCCCGGGCGAAGCCGAGGACGCGGGACAGGAAGGTCATGCCTCCCACGAGGGAGGTAGCCTTGAACAGGGCGCGGGACATGCGACGGCGATCCAGGCGCTGGGCGCTTAAAGCATCGCATGATACCGGCCTTCGCCAAAAGCCGCTATGCAGGCTGTCATGCCGGGCGGACACCGCCCCGCAACCCGGATTGCGTTGCGCGCCCCGGATGAAATCCGTATAGTACGCAGCCTTTGCGGCCGGCCCCGGCCTCAAATCACGGATTTTTCCAGGAGTTTCACCTTGGCCAATACCAAGCAATCCAAGAAGCGTGCGCGCCAGTCGGTGGCGCATCGCGAGCACAATGCACCCCTGCGTTCCATGGTGCGCAGCCACATCAAGAAAGTCGCCAAGCTCGCGGCCCAGGGCAAGAAAGCCGAGGCCGCAACCGCTTACAAGGAAGCGGTGCCGGTCATTGACCGCATGGCCGACAAGGGCCTGATCCACCGCAACAAGGCCGCACGCCACAAGAGCCGCTTGAACGACGCCATTCACGCCATCAAGGCCTGAAACTCTTTCCCCCGAAAATATCAAAGCCGGCTCAATGCCGGCTTCTTTTTTACCGCCTTCCCGCTTCAGCCAGTCATCAGAAAATCGTCTTTGAGCGGAAACCTGAATAAATCTAGAGGTTTCTACAAGCTGCATTAACAGCTTTAGGTATAGCTTTCCTAAGAGACTTCTGGATGTATTTATTTGATTTGAAGTAGTTATTTTCAGTTAAGCGACCATATTTACCCCTGGCAGCGATGAATAGTTTTTGGCTAGCTTTGAATCCTGACCGTATTAGCCGGATCCATCTCTTCTGAGATTCCTGCCAAGCAGTATCGTCAAGTACAACCTCTAATAGCCTCCGAGTCCTCTGTACACCTAAATTGTAATCTGTGTTTTTCAACGCGCGACAAATAATTGTCGATGTCATTAGATTGCCATGTTTTGCAATCTGTCCGAGTTTCGAGTAACTTGGTATGCCTCTCGATACACGCTGCATGATTACCCAGAGCAAGCACAACTGATACGCAACTTCCGGAGCTGTCTTTTCAATTAGTTCATAAGGCTTGCGATCAAATAACTTACTGACACTCACTTTCGCCGCAGCAGGGCCTAGTTTCTTATTCTTGTAGTGATAGGAAGCAATCAATTGCGTTAGTTGTCGAATGGACGGACCCTTAACTAGGGCGCGCCGCTGACGCCCCTTCTTTGCGTATTCACCTACACGACGATCGTAATAAATACCTCTCGATCTGAAGAGCCTAAATAATTTTAACTGAAAATTATCGTTTGCAACCAAATCCCATTTCTTAATGGGGTTTTGTTCATTAGTACGACGGGCAATTTGATTTGCTGTTTGGCTCTTTAGGGACCATATTGCTAAAGCGTCATGATTTGAATTTCCTACCTTAATTATTTTTGTTAAGACGCGCGCCTGAGGGTTCGGTCTAACTTCTTTCAAGGAATTTACTGTCTGTGACCCATTTACAATCCTTGGATTAATTAGCTTCAACTTCTTCTTACCTCGGTATTCTATGTTGTCTGCGAGGATCGTAATTCCGTTATTGCTTATTGCAAATGCCTTTGGATCTTTCTGGTACGTATCTACTATTGATCTATTGATGAACGACCTCTTGGGGTCGATCGAGACTCGGACATTGCGCGCAAATAACAAATCAAAATGGTCTTCTTTGGCTTGTTTGACAATCTCCTGCACTCTTGGGAATGTGACAACACATGGGACATCAGTGTCCCCTGATGGCACGCTCAGAGAACCGGGTAACTCCGAAAGAGTTAGCGGAGCACTTTCAGGTGAAGCACCATCTATGTCATCCGTCAGAGTCTGTAACAGGTCGAGTTGGTCGAAAATATTTACGTCCTTATAGCGTCTTGCTGCTGTCTTGTTTGTGTTTCGTTGGTATGTTGTTATGAAAACAAGCTCTGCATTCCCTTGGTCATAGGCTTTATATAGCTCACGATACCTTGGCCTTAATTCTTCTTTCACACGATGAGTTATTAGGTAATCTTCTCTTTCGTCTGGGTCGCCAATACGGAATGGATAAGAGAACGTTTCGATCTCTTCGTAGAACTGTGGGGATATCTTTCCAGCTCCGTTTTTGCTGTATTTCGAATTGATAACTATGTATTTTATCTTTCCAGCGCGCGAAACAGTTGTCCAGCCATCAATTTTTCCATCGTAAGAACCATCACTCAATATAAGGTTTGTAGGATTTGAGTAGTGGGTTTCAACAAACCAAGATATAAATGCGTGGGACAATCCCAAAGTATTAGTTTTAAATTTATCTCTTTCCCTTATTTCGCTAAGACGTTCGTAGAGAAACCGTAGTAATCTTTGCTTGCTGTCGTTCTTCATATGCGTACTTCCTGAACGGATGGAGTCAAGACTAATGAGAGCAGACTCGCCTGACTTCGTGATCTAACGTAGCACTTTAATTTGCGTTAATTCTACACTTGACTCATTCCTGTCCTAGTCCATGGTCTTTCAACTCCCTGCCAGAAACTCTCCGTTACGAAATACACATAGTTCACCTTCCAGCAGTGGCCGCCAGTTTTCATCCGATAATGGCACACCGGCAAGCAAGTGAATTTCTAGAGGCACGTCCGCCTGTACATGCAGCCCCGCCAGCAACGATGAGGCAGCAGTATGCGTCTGCCGGTGCAGATGCCAGAGTCCCGGTGCGGTGGGATTGTCACAGTGATGCCAGTGGCGTTTGTGACTGTGGGCGTAGAGATATTCGCCATCTGAAAACAGCACGTTGAAGATGCCGCGTGGACGCAGTTCCGCGCACAGTTCGGAGAAAACCTCGAAATGTACCTGCCAATCCGCTCGCCGTTTGTTCGGCAAAGCCGCTAGCCGCTGCATCAACAGAGCAAAGGCACATTCTGAATCGGTTTCGCCGAGCGGTTGCCACGGTGGCATGAATTGACCGAGCGACGCCGAATCCCGGATCACGCCGTTGTGGGCAAACACGTGCAGCCGGCCATCCAAGCGCGCACTGAACGGCTGAGTGTTGACGAGGGTGTCGGCGCCCTGGGTCGCATGCCGCACGTGTGCGATACCGAGGGGACTCGCCACTTCATGCTCGCGCAGAAAGCGCATGTGCGCGCTGTCAGCCGCCGGTTTGGCCTCTCGCACGACGTGCGCATCATGGCCTTGATACAATGCTACGCCCCAGCCGTCGCGATTCGGCGCAGTCTCGCCACCCTGACGCGCAAACTCTTCCAGCGCCACACGCACGCGCGTGGGCGCACTGGCCGAGTACCCGAACAGCTCACACATGCGCAGCGCACACCGACGTAGGGAAGCTCTGATTTATTCGTCGCACCGGCGAAAGCCGGTGCCCAGCTTCTTGAAAAGACTGGATTCCGGCTTTCACCGGAATGACGGACATGGAATTATTCAGAGTCTCCTTAGTGAATGTCCGGTGCGGTGTTTATTCCAAGGTTATACGCCTCGAACGCCCAGACATCGGCGGTCTGCGTGATCTGCTTGTCGGTGGGCATGTACACGTGGCTGGTGCTGCCGGTGGTGCGCAGCAGTATCGGGTTCGCACAAGCCTGCGCCTGCTGGATCTTGGCCGTGAATTTGAATTCATGGCTCGGCACCACGCGGTCATCGTCCCATGACGTCGTGATGAGCGTGGGCGGATAGCAGGTGCCCGCATGGACGTTCTGCAGCGGCGAATACTTGCTCAGCCACTCGAAGTCCTTTTTGATGTCGGAGGTGCCATACTCTGGAGCCCACAGCGCACCACCCGAGAATTTCTGGTAGCGCAGCATGTCGAGCACGCCGTGGCCGATGTAGGCCGCGCCGAACAATTCCGGATGCTGGGTGATCGAGGCGCCGGTCAACAAGCCGCCGTTGGAGTAGCCCTGGATGCCGAGATGCTTCGAGGACGTGTAGCCCTCCTGGATCAGGTACTTGGCGGCCGAGGCGAAATCGTCGAAGACATTCTGTTTGTTGCCGAGCATGCCGGCCTTGTGCCAAGCCTCGCCGTACTCACCGCCGCCGCGCAGATTGGCGACGGCATACACGCCGCCCATTTCCAGCCACACCGGTAGCATGGGATTGAAGCCGGGCGTGATGGAAATGTCGAAGCCGCCGTAACCATAGAGCACGGTCGGGTGGCTGCCGTCGAGTTTGATGCCCTTCTTCGCGACGATGAACATCGGCACTTGCGTGCCGTCCTTCGACGTATAGAACACCTGCCGGGTTTCATACGCCGACGGGTCGAACTTCACGTCCGGGCGGAAATACACCGCCGTCGCGCCGTCCGCAACGTCGTAGCGATACAGCGTGGTGGGATAAAGGTAGGACGTGAATGCATAGTACAGGGTCTGGGTGTCATTGCGCGCGGAAATGCCGCCCACGGTTCCCAGCGTCGGCAAATCCAGCGTATGCAGCAACTTCCCGCCGGTATCAAACAGCTGCAAGCGGCTTTTCGCCACGATTTCGTAATCCGCAAGAATCCGTCCGCCGGTCATCGCGGCCCCGGCCAGCACGCCCTCCGCCTGCGGCAGCACCACGTGCCAGCCGGCGGGATCCGGGCGGCGGAAATTCGTGGCCACGATGCGGCCCTTGGGTGCATCAAGCGTAGTCTGCAGGTACAGCGTGCCGCCCACGTGTCCCACCGGTGCGTAGGCCGCATCATTTTTCATGTACAGCGGGTGCAATCTGGCGCCGATGTCCGGCTGCAAAGGATTGCCGAGGTCGGCATACAACAACTGATTGTTGGGTGAAGTGCCGTTCACCACGAACACAAACAGATACTTCCCGTCTTCGCTGACCGTGCCTCCCACGATCCATTCCGGGTGCGCGGGCACGGAATAAATCAGCCGGTCACTGGACTGCGGTGTCCCGAGCTTGTGATAGTACAGCTTCTGGTTGACCACCTTCTGGTTGATCTGGTTCTCGCCGCTCGGCGGTTGCGGATAACGCGAGTAATAAAAACCCCGGTTGTCGTTGGTCCATGAAATTCCCGAAAACTTCACCCAGCGGACTTCTCCCGGCAAGGGCTTGCCGGTCGCGACATCCAGCACCTTTACGGTTTCCCAGTCCGAGCCGCCCTGGGACAGCGCGTAGGCATAGTACTTGCCGTCCGGCGAAGGCACGCCGAAAGCCAGCGCAATCGAGCCGTCCGGCGACAACTGGTTCGGATCAATCAGCACGCGCGGCGCGGCGCCAGCGGCCGGCTGCACATACACCACCGACTGATTCTGCAAGCCGGAATTGCGGCGGAAAAACAGCATGCCGTTGGCGAGCTGGTCGGGCGTGGTTTCCTTCGCATAGTTCCACAGCGTGGTGAGGCGCTGACTGATCCAGCCGCGCACGGGAATCTTGTCGAGATACGCGTCGGTGACGG
>DATEJV010000015.1:0-6757 GCA_035277745.1 Gammaproteobacteria bacterium
GGGGTGATGAACTTGTTGCCGGGGCCGAACTGGTCGCGCGTCCCCGCCTGATTGCTGTCGTAGAGTTCGTGCGCGAGATTGGTGGCGTCGTAGGCATAGAGCACCGCGGGATTGCTGTTCTCCACCGCCCACACGATGCCGTTGGCCGTACCGTTCGCGGAAATGCCGGGCGTCGTGCCCGGATACACGAAACTGTTGGCGCTTTGTGACACCGGCGTGGTAGAAAGTTTTGCCTGGCTGAAACTGAAGGCGCGCAGCACGTCGTCCACCGCGCCGTAGTAGAGCGTGCCGTTGAAATACGCCGGCATGCCGAATTCCGATCCGCCCAGACCGCCGGGCAACTCCTGCCAGATGGCGTCATTGTTGTTGGGATTGAATTTTCCCATGTTGCCGGTGTCCACCACGTAGATGTTCTGGTCCTTGCCGGCGCCTACCGCGAGGTAGCGGAGCGTACCGTTGGCGTCGGTCTCGGCCGGCAGCAGCAGTGCACCGCCCGAGCCCAGGTCCTGATCTATATTGGATTCCGCTCCGGTGTTGTACATGTTGAAGTAATCCGCCACCGCCAGCGCGCCGCCCGCGGTGGAAAGCTTCAGGAACGCATTGCCATAGTCCTGATTCACGGGGAAGCCGTTGGCGTCCAGCGTGGTCTCGAAGCTGCCATTGGCGGCCAGGAAATAGAGGTTGCCGTTCGCGTCCGCCGCCGGCCCGGCGCCCGAGGCCCAGATGGAGGCTTCATTACCGTTGGGCGTGATATCGAGCACCGCGGTCTGGGCAAGCGTGGTTTGGTTGTAGGCGATGATCCAGCCGGTATAGGGCCGAATATCGCAGTGCGACGACCAGAAGGTGTACACCGTGCCGTTCAGCAGCAGCAGGCCGGGGCGTTCTTTATATTGCGCCGGGTCGAAGACCACGTAGCCGTTCGCGCTGTTGTCGCCGCTGCCGGGATATTTCGCCTGCACCGCGACCGGACTGCCGGCGAGTTCCGCGCCGGTGGTGAGATCCAGCGCATGCAGGCGCTGGAAATAATTGCCGCTGGCGTCTTTCGACATGGCCACCACGTAAATGGTGCCGTGCGCGCCGGCCTGGAGATCGATCACCGGCGTGGCGGTCACGCCGATCTCCGGCGACACCTGATTGCAGCCGCGGTCGTCGCTCGGGGTTTCACCGGCGCCGAGCAGCGACACCCGCCACAGAACCTGGCCGCTGTCCGCATCGAAGGCATACACGGAATCATGTTCGCTGGCGGCGAACACCATGTTATGCGTGGCGCCGCCGACATTCAGCGACGACACGTACAGCGGCTGCGCATCCACCCTGCCGTCCATGGAAAAGAACCCGATTTTGCCGAAGTCCGTGGAATTCACGTTCGCGCCGGTAAGCACGGTTTCCCGGTCATTCAGGCCGTCGCGTGCGTTGTCGTTATGATAGGTGAGCACGTTGGCATTGCCACTGCCCGTCGGCGGGTTGCCGCCGCCCCCGGGCGTGCTGTTCCCGCCGCCGCAGGCCGCCAGCAGTACCGGTAGGATGACCAGCCAACCGCGTATCAGGCCGCGGTACTTTCGGCACATGGCGCACCTCCACGTTCCGGGCAAGTATAGGCGTCACGCACACGGACGCGTGCGCGTGGACGCGCAAGCTCGACAGGCGGCGGGATTTATCCGGCGGACGCGGTCAGATAGGCGAGGTCGGGGGCATTGCGCAGCGGGATGGAGACCGACGAGCGCCAGCGGCCCTGGTTGTCGGTACCGTATTCCAGCCGGTAATCGTTGCCATAAATCGCCGACAGGCGCAGGCGCGTATTCCTCAGGCCTACGCCACTGGCCGGTTCACGCTCATCTGAGTTGGACATCATTACCGGCGCACGATTGGTGACCATGAAAGTCAGGTGGTCGTCACTGAAGCGGCCGGAGATCTCCACGGTGTCCTTGACCGGAGCCCTGGCGACGCCGTGCTTGATGGCGTTCTCCACCAGCGGCACCAGCAGGAAGGTGGGGATGACGTGGTCGCCCACCTGCCGGTCAAGCGTGAGCGCGACCTCCAGCCGGTCCTCGTAACGCGCTTTCATCACCGCGAGGTAGCGTTCGACGAAATACAGCTCGTCCTTCACGGTGGTGAACTCGTGATAGCTTTCCGCCAGGCTGCGGCGCAGCAGTGCGCTCAATTCGGTGAGCAGATTCTCGGCGCGGTCCGCGTCAATGTGAATCAGCGCGACGATGGCGTTCAGCGCGTTGAACAGGAAGTGCGGGTTCAACTGTCCGCGCAGCGTACCGAGCCTGGCCTCCAGCCATTTGGATTCGAGCTGTGCGGCTTTTACCTGCTCGGACCGGTAGCGCAGGAAGGTGTTGAGGCCGAACAGCAGCACCAGTCCGAGCAGATACACCACGGAGTACTGGATCATGCTGCCCATCCAGTACTGCCAGTGCATGTAATCGCGCAGCACCGTTTCCAGCGCCACCCTGGCGTCGAACGCGTGGTGCACCACAAAATAAGACGCCACCAGCACCGGGTACATCACCAGCAGAAACGCGACTGCCACGACCACCTGCCACAGGAGAAACCGCCCGGCCCGATGGTGCCGCAGGCTGAAACCGGTGGCCGCGAAGTACGCGCCCACCAGCAGCGGAAACAGCGGCAGGCGCACCAGCACTTGTTGGATCACGTCGCGCATTACCACGCCGCCCTTGGCGTCCACCGCCATGTCGAACAACATGGTGGTGATGTCCCAAGTGGCGGCATAAGCCCACAATGGCACGCTTACCAGCAGCACGATCAGCAGACGGCGGCGGAACGGCGAGTCCGGCCGCAGCAGGAACTGCATCAGTCGGGAGCCGTTCGTGGGTGGAACAGGCTGTGAAACGGGCTGGCGTTCAAGCTCCGGAATGGGAACACCAGTCGTGGATGATGGTTCTGTGTGGATCATGCAGTGCGCGCCCCGGACACCTACAGCCCTCCCGCGCAGGCCCTATAGTGTCACACTCGCCGCCTAAATACTCATGCGGGCATTGGGAATCGGCTGCGCCTGCTTCTCGGCCAGACGCTCGATGGTCTGCATGGATTCCAGTGCCTGGGCACGCAACTGGTTTTCGATGGCGCGCGCGCCGATGAACGGCGGCACCCAGAAATCCGGTTCGCAGCTGGCGGTCCAGCTCAGGCGCGTGCCGTCGCCGTCTGCCTGCAGGTGCCAGGTGCTCGTGCCGCGTTTGACGTTGCCGTTGCCCGGCACGGTCACGGCCGTGATGTCCTGCGGCCCGAGTTCGGTGAAGCGCTGCACCTGGCGGATGGTATGGCAGAAGATGAACACGCAGCCTACGGTCTCCGTGTACACCAGTTGGTTGTGGGCATTGATTACTTTCAGCACCCGGCTGACGCGCACGTTGGGATTGATTTCGGGCAGGCGCGCAAAGTCAATCAGCTGTGCATAGACTGCCTGCGGCGCAGCGTCCAGATACACCTCGCCGTGGATCCGGTAGCTGTCGCCCTGTTGTGTGACTTGCAGAGTGTCGAAGCGCGCCGCCGCCGCGCTCATCGCGAGCAAAAGACCCAGCGCAAAAACCACCGGCGGCAGAAGCCGCCGGTGGCATCGCGTGTTATCACCTCTCAACACGCGGCAACTGCTGCTGAGTTGCCGGCCGCTGTCATGGCAGCACGAACCCGGCGTGCGTCGCGGCCGCCTGTGCGTTGAGATCCACGGTGCTGAACGCCACCGCGTGATGTGCCGTATCGAACGTGATCGTCGTCTCGCGTTGACCAAGCGTGTCGCGCAGCAGGAATTGGCCGCTGCCCTGCACAACGGCAGTCTTGTCGAGCACAAGGTCAAATCCCGCGCCGTTGGCGTTGAAAGGCGTTGCAATCAGGTTGAATTTGGCGGGATCCAGGCCCTGACTGCCGAGAGCACCGGCCATCAAACCTACCAGCGCCTGATTGAGCGCTGCCAACTGCGCGGCTTGCGGCACCGGATGTGCGGCCGGATTGGCAAACGCCGCTTCGGCGGTGGTGCCATGCGCCTGGTACCAGATGCGTACCATGAGATCGGTCAGCGGCGTGATGTTGGTGTTGCCGGGGTTGGCGGCAAAGCTGAACAGCACGTGGCCCTGATTGTCCGCGCCCATGAGCAGGAAACCGGCGCTCAGACCGCTGGTGGCAAGCTGGAATCGCCCGTTACCGTCGGTCATCGCAACCACCGATTGGCCCTGGCTGTCTTTGAGACTGACCACGGCGCCCGGCACGGCTCGACCGACCGCCATGGTGCCTACCGCCATGGCATTGGCGGTTACCGTGAGGGTTGCGGCATTGCTGGTTATGGTGTTGCCCATGCCGTATATGCCGCCGCTATAGGTAACCGAGGCGGTAATCATGGTAGTGCCGGCGGCTACGCCGGTGGCCAAGCCGTTGGCGTTGACGGTGGCGACGGCCGGACTCGACGAAGTCCAGGTATAGGTCGCGCCGCTCACGGTGTTACCCCCGGAGTCTTTGGCGACCGCGGTGTACTGCTGGGTACCGTTCACCGCGATGCTGGCGGTGGCCGGCGAGATGGTGATGGTGGCGACCTGACCGCTGCCTGTGTAGTTGCCGCCCCCGTAACCGCCACAAGCAGCGAGGCTCAACAATACAGCTGTCAACAGCGCCGCACCGCTGATGCGCAATGTTCGACTGTGCATGACAAATTCCTCCGGCTGGAAATGACTGGGTGCCGGGGATTACAGCACCGCGCCCGGCGCAGCAGTACAAAATGCGATGGATGCGCCGTGCGATGCGGTGAATGCACCTGGTGCGCAGACCAACGTGCGCGGGCTCGGGAATTTTTCGTAGTGCGGAGGGACGGCGAGGCGTCGCCGCCTCAGTGGTCGCGGCGCAGTTTGGCGATCAGGTTGCGGACGGTTTCGCGGTAGGTGGTGCCGGACGCGAATTGCTGGCCGCTTTTGAGCGTGAATTCGTAATCGCCGTGCTGCCGCGGCTTCATCTCCTTCACGTGGTTGAGGTTGAGCATCACCGAGCGGCTGATGCGCACGAACATGCCGCCCGCCAGGCGCCGTTCGATTTCCTGCATGCGCTCGCGGATCATGGAGCGCTCGCCGTTCGCGGTGTGCACGTGCAGATAGTCGCCGTCGGCCTGCACGTGGGTGATCTCGCCGAGTTCCAGGAACTTGAAGCGCGTACCGTCCTTGATCGCGAGCCGGTCGGCTCCGCCCCCGGCCAGTCCCGCGGTGAGCGTGCTCAACTGCCCGAGGAGCGCGTCCAGGCCGGTATCACGTTCGATGGGCAGGGGGTTGCGCAGGCGCTCGCGGACCTTGGCCAGGGCCTGGGCGAAGCGCTCGCGGTCGAAGGGCTTGAGCAGGTAATCCACTGCATCCACCGCAAAGGCGTCCACGGCGTACTGCGTATAGGCGGTGGTGAAGATGATGTATGGCGGCTTGTCGCGGTGCAGTGCACGCCCCAGTTCCAGTCCCGACATACCCGGCATCTTGATGTCGAGAAACACGAGCTCCGGGGCGAGCGCCTCGATTTTCGCGCGCGCGTCCACGCCGTCGCCGCTTTCGCCTACCAGCCCGAGATCCGGTTCACGTGCGATCAGGCTGGTGAGCCGCTTCCTGGCGAGCGGCTCGTCATCCACGACCAGGACTTTTATCACTCGCGAGCCTCATTGAGTACCGCGCGGCGCGGTTCCCGTGCATTCAGCATGGCGCTTCCCGCATGTTTGTGCAATCCGCATTTGCGGCGGAGTCCGACGCGTACGGCGGTATATTCACCGCGCCGTCACCCGGATTCGCTGGCAATACTTCCGCATTCGGCGCATTTTGGCCGAACCCCGCGTTCGATGCCGTTAATATGCACGCATTACACTCCCGGTGGTCAGTCTTTCTGCGCCACCAGATGGAAGCGCACTTTCACGGTATCGGCGACCTGCAGGCCGCCGCCCAGGATGCTGAACGGCCGGATGCCGAAGTCGCTCTGGTGGATTTCAAACGCGCCGCTGGCGATCAGCAGCCGGCCGCAGTGCTCCAGGGCGATGGGCAGCGTGATGTCGCGCGCCACGCCATGCAACTCGATGCGCACCGTGGCATCCGGCTCCCACTCCGGCCCGGTGAAGCCGACGGAGCGGATGCGGACGTCGGGATACGCCGCCGCGTCGAGTTCACCCGTACCGAGCATATTGGTGTAAGTGGCCTGAACCGCCTGCGCCGAGGGTTGTTTGGCGAAATCCGGTCCCTCGACCGTGCGTGCCTGCGGCGCGTCTACCTCGAAGTCCTTGACCGGCAGGCTGAGCGTGAAGCCGGAGTGTTGCAGATCGGCGCCGAGGTAGATGTCGCCCTGGATGTGCGTCGCCTGGATCACGTGGTTGTGGCCGAAACTTGCGAGCGGGCCGGCACGGTACACCAGGAAACGCACGTCGGAGCGTGCCGGCTCGATGGAATAATGCGTGGTGTTCTGCGTGGGGAGCGGCGGCAGCGGCGCCAGAACCGGCGGTGCTTTCATCACGGGCACGGTCTGGCAGGCGGCGAGCAGCGCCGCACCCGCAAACAGCAGGCTCAAGGCCGTGACGCGGCCGACTCGAGCACGAGCTGCGGGCAGAGATTGCAAACGCATCGGATGTTCTCCCGAGTGAAACGCGAATATGAGCTTCGGCTGATTGGACGAGTAACGCAAGTGTACAATTCAGGTGTCTATGGGCCCAACGGCGAGCACATTGGTTCCGCTGCGCAACACCCGCGAGCGCTACGGCCTGATCGCGCAGCTGTTTCACTGGACGATCGTGGTG
>DATEJV010000016.1:0-11054 GCA_035277745.1 Gammaproteobacteria bacterium
AGTCACCATGGCCAGCAAAGCCAGCATGCAAGCCATGTCGCGAAACAGGCCGGGATCGCCGCGGGCGGCGGCTACCTGGGCTGCTGCCTTGAGGGCCGGACCGGCCAGAAGCCGGTACTCGTCCGGACTCAAAAGGCTATCCGCGGGCAGGGAATCAGGCCGCACCAACCCCGTGTTCACCGGCCACTACCCACTTCGTCGGCTTCGATCACTTCCTTCTCCAGTTTGGCAGCCGTGATCCACTCACGTGCAGCCGGATGCTGTTGCGCATTTTTTACATAATCAGCTGCTGCTCCACTGAGCTTGGTGCCATAGGTCACGAAACGCAGCGCCACCGGGATATACATGCAGTCCGCAATCGTGAACTCGCCAAACAGCCACGGTTCCCTTTTGCCAAAGTGTTCCCGACAGCGGCTCCACAGGGCCTGCATCCTCGCGATCTCGCGGTCGAGTTCCTCCGTGCGTTGCACAAACCGGCCGGTCGCCCGGCAGTTGAACGGGTACTCACGGCGGATGATCGGGAAGCCGGAGTGCATCTCGGCGCTGACCGAGCGCGCTTCTGCGCGCGCCGCCGTGTCCTGCGGCCAGAGCCTGGCCGCGGGGAAACGCTCGGCCAGATATTCGCAAATCGCCAGTGAATCCCAGATTGCCAGTCCGTCAGCTTTCAGCACCGGCACCTTACCGGTCGGTGCATGCGCGAGCAGCTTCTGCTTGTAACCGGGCACGTCCAGCGGCACCGCGATCTCCTGAAAAGCTGAGCCCGTGTGCTTGAGCGCCAGCCACGCGCGCATGGACCACGACGAATAGGCTTTATTTCCGATCACCAATTGCATCTGTTGCATATTGAGGTCTCGCTTCAACGGCCGATGGGATTCATGTCGGCATAACGTGCGCCGGCCGCACTGTTTTTCGGAAATGCCGCGCTCATGTGCCGCAAATCGTCGTGGCTGAGTTTCACCTGTGCTGCGCCCACATTCTCCTCGAGATACCTGCGCCGTTTGGTGCCGGGAATCGGCACGATGTCTTCGCCTTGCGCCAGCAGCCAGGCAAGCGCAATCCGCGCCGCGGCAACATGATGCTCACGGGCAATTTCCTGCACGCGTCGCGCCAGCTCCAGGTTTTTCTGAAAATTTCCGTCCAGGAACCGCGGGTTGCTGCGCCGCCAGTCGTCTTCGGGCAGGTCTTCCGGCTTCTGAAAGCGGCCGGTCAAAAACCCGCGTCCCAGCGGGCTGTAGGCCACAAAGCCGATGCCCAGCGCGCGCACGGTCGGCAGGATCTCGTCTTCCGGATCACGCGTCCATAACGAGTATTCCGTCTGCAGCGCGCTAAGGGGATGCACCCTGTGCGCGCGACGGATGGTGTCCGGCGCGGCTTCCGACAGGCCCAGATGGCGTACCTTACCGGCCTTGACCAACTCCGCCATGGCACCCACGGTTTCCTCGATGGGCGTATTCACATCCACGCGGTGCTGGTAATAAAGATCAATATATTCCACGTTCAGGCGCTGCAAGGAGGCATCGCAACAGGCGCGCACATATTCCGGGCGCCCATTGATGCGCCGCGATTTTCCATCGGCGCTGCGCTCAATGCCGAACTTGGTGGCAATCACCGCCTGCGCGCGCCGCCCCTTGAGGGCCCGGCCTACCAGTTGCTCGTTGGTAAACGGCCCGTACATGTCGGCGGTATCGAAAAAATTGACGCCCAGATCCAGCGCCCGGTGCAGGGTGGCGATGGATTCCGTCTCGCTGCCGCCCGTGTAAAAATCCGACATGCCCATGCAACCCAGGCCCAGGGCGGAAACCACCGGCCCCTGCCGGCCGAGTTTGCGTTGCGGTACGGCAATCGCCATGCCTCACCTCCGGAAAACATGCCCGGTGGGCATTTTACTCCGGCCAGCTTCAGAGCTTCGCCCAGCGCAGACGCAAAGCGTTGGCAATCACCGAGACGGAACTGAAAGACATGGCGGCCGCCGCGATCATGGGCGAGAGCAGCCAGCCGAAGAACGGATACAACACGCCCGCGGCTACCGGCACGCCCGCGCTGTTGTAGAGAAATGCCCACAGCAGATTCTCGCGGATGTTGCGCACCGTCGCCTGCGACAACCGGCGTGCGCGCAGCAATGCGCGCAAATCACCCTTCACCAGCGTGACCGCCGCGGTTTCCATGGCGATGTCCGTGCCACTGCCCATGGCAATACCCACGTCGGCCGTGGCCAGTGCCGGCGCGTCGTTCACGCCGTCGCCGGTCATGGCGACTTTCCGGCCCTCGGCACGCAGACGCCGCACGATCTCGGCCTTGCCTTCGGACGATACGCCGGCCATGACTTCATCGAGGCCGAGCGCGGCCGCCACGGCGCGCGCCGTGGTTTCGTTGTCGCCGGTGACCATCGCCAGCCGCAATCCCGCGCGCTGCAAGCCCGCCAGCGCGGCGGGCGTGGTCTGTTTTACCGGATCGGCCACGGCGATGAAGCCCGCAGCCGCGCCCTCCACCAGTACATGCATGACCGTTGCGCCCTGCCGGCGTTGCGCATCCGCGGCAGCGTCCAGACCTGACACGTCAGTCTTGAGCGCCGTCGCCAGCTTGTCGTTGCCAAGCGCCACGGTTTTGCCGGCAATCTCGCCTCTCACGCCTTGGCCAGTGATGGATTCGAAGTGCCCCGCTTTACCGATGGACAGCCCGCGCTCCCGCGCGGCCGCAACGATCGCGGCGGCCAATGGATGTTCGCTGGCCTGTTCCAGCGCCGCGGCCAAGGCCAGCAGCCCGTCTTTTGAAATTTGACCCGTGGATTCCACGGCCACCACTTTGGGTTTGCCTTCCGTCAGTGTCCCGGTCTTGTCGAGCAACAAAGTATCCACTTCGCGCAGGCGTTCCAGCGCTGCTGCGTCGCGGAACAACATGCCCGACTGCGCACCCTTGCCCATGGCCACGACGATGGAGATCGGTGTGGCGAGTCCCAGGGCGCAGGGACAGGCAATGATCAGCACCGCTACCGCGTTGACCAGCGCATGCGCCAGGGCGGGCGACGGTCCGGCAAAGTACCAGACAATGAATGTGAGCACCGCGATCAACACCACCGCAGGTACAAACCAGCCGGACACCTTGTCAGCCAGCGATTGAATCGGCGCCCGGCTGCGTTGCGCTGCGGCCACCTGCGCCACGATGCGCGCGAGCAGCGTATCCGCACCTACCTTCTGCGCACGCATCACCAGGCTGCCGGTGCCGTTGAGCGTACCGCCGGTGATCGCATCACCCGCGCGCTTGGCCACCGGCAGGGATTCCCCCGTCAGCATGGATTCGTCCACGGCGCTTGCGCCCTCTTCCACCACGCCGTCCACCGGAAGTTTTTCACCGGGCCGCACACGCAGACGGTCGCCCACGTGAACTTCGGCGAGCGGCACATCCCGCTCACTGCCGTCGGCAGCGATGCGATGCGCTACGGGCGGCGCGAGATTCAACAGCGCGCGGATCGCTGCCGAAGTCGAATGACGCGCACGCAATTGCAACACTTCGCCGAGCAACACCAGGACCGTGATCACGGCCGCGGTTTCGAAATACACCGGCAGCATGCCGTTCTGCATGCGCAAGGTTCCGGGAAACATCTGTGGAAATGCGAGCGTGATGACGCTGTAGGCATACGCCACCGCCACGCCCAGACCGATGAGCGTGTACATGTTGAGGCTGTGGTTCAACAGCGAGTGCCAGGCGCGCACGAAAAACGGCCAGCCGCCCCAGAGAACCACCGGCGTTGCCAGCGCGAGTTCCATGATTCCCCAGGCGGACGCCGGCAACAGCGACAACCACGGCTGCAAAAGCCAGGCACGCATGGTGATCACCGCCAGAGGCACCGTCAGTACGACGCCGACCCAGAAACGCCGGGTCATGCTGCGCAATTCCGGATTGGCGTCCTCCGCGGGCACGGGCGTCATCGGCTCCAGCGCCATGCCGCAGATCGGACAGGCGCCGGGCGCGCCGCGCACGATTTCCGGATGCATGGGGCAGGTCCACAGCTGTTTGGCGGTCGCTGCCGGCACCACCGGCTCCAAAGCCATGCCGCATTTCGGACAGGCGCCGGGGTGGTCCGCGATTAGCTCCGGGTGCATGGGACAGGTGTACTTTGCAGTCGTGCCCCCGGCCAGTGCAGCAGGCGCCGCATGGATTCCGGAAGCATGGCAGCACGCGGATTCGTCACCGACGTGGTGCTGAACGTGACACTGCGTGTGGCCGTAATCGTGCATCGATTTCTCCGTGTGCTAGTTAGCAGGGCAGCTCTGATCTATTCGTCACCCCGGCGAATGCCGGTATCAGGTTCTTGAAATGGCCGGGTTCCTCCCGGCGAACGCCGGGATCGCGCCGGGATGATGGGAAACGGGTTATTCAGAACTTCCTTAAATCCCCTGGCAGCTCAGTGATTCAGAATGTTCATGCAACTCCGAAACGTTTGAGGATGTCGTACAGCTCAGCCAGTTTCGCCCGGCGCTCGCCCTGATTCCCGCTCTCGATGGCGCTCGCCACACAGTGCTCGATGTGGCTCTTGAGAATTTCCTGCTCGGTGCTGCGCAGTGCCGCCTGCACGGCGCGCATCTGCGTGAGGATGTCCGCGCAATAGCGGTCGGCTTCCACCATGCGCACCAGTCCGGCCACTTGGCCGTGAATACGCTTCAGGCGCGGAAGTTGGGTTTGATGGCTGGGGTGTTTCATGGCATATACCATACCCCCCTATGGTATATGGATCAAGAAGATCGCGAGCCCCAGCGGAAATCCTTTTGACTCAGGAACTTGGAATGACACCATTCCCCTTGCATTGAAAAGCTCCGAGCGGGGTTCCGCTGAGCTGTCGCGCGAGGATTTTGGGGGGAAGCTGCGGACAACGCGGGCAGTCTCAAGTCCCCTGCTTTGGTTCCCTCTACGCTGAAAAGCCCCAGGCGATTTCGGGCGCGCGTCGCACGCTGCGTGGACCGCCGGATGGCGCTTTATTGGTCACCGAGCGACAACAACGTGGCATTGCCGCCCACGGCCGCGGTGTTCACGGTGACAGTGCGCTCGGTGGCGAAGCGGTGCATGTAATGAGGCCCGCCGGCCTTGGGGCCGGTGCCGGACAGCCCCTGTCCGCCGAAAGGCTGCACGCCCACCACTGCGCCGATGATGTTGCGGTTGATATACACGTTGCCCACGCGGATGCGCCGCTGGATGTACTGCGCCTGGGAGTCAATGCGCGATTGCACGCCCAGCGTCAGGCCAAAGCCGGTGCGATTGATACTTTCGATCACGGCGTCCAATTCCGAGGCCTTGAAGCGAATCACGTGCAGCACCGGGCCGAAGACTTCGTGCTTGAGAACATCGAGCGACGGCAATTCCACCGCCATAGGCGCCACAAAGGTACCGTGGGCGCAACCGGCGGGAATTTTCAGTTCCCGCAAGACTTTGCCCTGGGTAGCAATCCACTGCTTGTGAGCGTCCAGATCCTGCTTCGCTGCGGCGTCAATCACCGGACCCACGTCGGTGTCGAGGAACGCCGGGTCGCCCAACTGCAACTCGTCCAGGTAACCCGTGAGCACTTCGATGACGCGCTCTGCGATCTCCTCCTGCACGAACAGCACGCGCAGCGCCGAGCAGCGCTGGCCGGCGCTGTTGAAGGCGCTGGCCACGACATCGAGCACCACCTGCTCGGGCAGCGCCGAGGAGTCCACGAGCATGGCGTTCTGGCCGCCAGTTTCGGCAATTAAAACTGGAATGAGGCCATCGCGGTTGGCAAGCGTCTGGTGAATGACCTTGGCGGTCGCGGTGGAACCGGTGAACGCCACGCCGGCGATGCGCGGGTCGGCCACCGCGTGCTGGCCCACCACCGAGCCGCGGCCCGGAATGAAATGCAGCACTTCGCCCGGCACTCCCGCCTGGTGCAGCAGGCGTATGGCCTGCGCGCCGATCAGCGAGGTCTGCTCCGCGGGTTTCGACAACACCGTGTTGCCCGAAGCCAAAGCGGCGCTCACCTGCCCGGTGAAAATCGCCAGCGGAAAATTCCACGGACTGATGCACACGAACACACCGCGGCCCTGCAACCACAGTTCATTGGATTCACCCGTGGGTCCCGGCAGGCGCTGCGGCTTGCCGAAATCCTCTTCGGCACGCAGCGCGTAATAGCGCAGGTAGTCCACCGCTTCGCGCACTTCGGAAACCGCATCGGGAATGGATTTGCCCGCCTCGCGCACGCACAGGGCCATGAGTTCGGCCGTGTGTTCCTCGAAGAGATCCGCCGCACGCCGCAGGATGCGCGCGCGTTCTCCGGCTGGTGTCAGGTCCCAATCAGGTTGCGCGCCCGCGGCAATATCTACGGCCTTGCGGATGGTCTCGGCGTCCGCTGCGCGAATGGTGCCGACCGTTTGGCGGTTGTCCGCGGGATTGAGCGAGGGCTTCTCCTTGCCGCCCAGCACCTTGCCGCCCACGATGGGCGCGGCGCTCCACTCCTGCTGCATGGCTTTGCGCATCTTGCCGGCCAGCCGGTCCAGCAACATCACGTCCGCGAGATTCAGACCACGGGAATTGCGCCGCTGCGGGCCATAGATGTCGCGCGGCAACGGAATACGCGGATGGGGCTTGACCGTGAGCGCTTCCACCTCCGTCACCGGATCGGCGACGATGGATTCCAGCGCCACCTTTTCGTCAATGATGCGGTTCACGAATGAGGTGTTGGCGCCGTTTTCCAGCAACCGGCGCACGAGATACGGCAGCAAATCTTCGTGGCTCCCGACCGGCGCATACACACGGCAGTTGAGATTGAGTTTGCCATGGCCCACCACCTCCGCGTACAGTTCCTCGCCCATGCCGTGCAACCGCTGAAACTCGAATTCCGGATTGTTGCCGGCCATTTCCAGCACGCTCGCCAACGTCTGCGCGTTGTGGGTGGCAAACATGGGATAGAGCGCCGTGCGGTTCGCGAGCATCTTGCGCGCGCAGGCGAGATAGGACACGTCCGTATTCGGCTTGCGCGTGAACACCGGATAGCCGTCCAGGCCGCGCTCCTGAGCGCGCTTGATTTCGCTGTCCCAATAGGCGCCCTTGACCAAGCGCACCGGGATGCGGCGTTGGCCTTCCCGGGCGAGCGCAATCAGCCAGTCAATGATGCGCGGCGTGCGCTTTTGATAGGCCTGCACCGCCAGACCGAAACCTTCCCAGCCGTGCAGGCTCGGCGCGCGATACACCGCTTCGATCACGTCCAGCGAAACGTCGAGCCGCTCGGATTCTTCCGCATCCACGGTCAAACCCATGCCGTACTTTTTCGCGTACCCCGCCAGCGCCAGTAGCCTGGGCACGAGTTCGCGCATGACGCGCGCATGCTGCGCCAGCTCGTAACGCGGGTGCAGCGCGGAAAGTTTCACGGAAATGCTGGGTGCGGCGAATACGCCGGTATTTTTAGCGATGCTGGCGCCGATGGCATCAATCGCGCAGCGGTAATCCTCGAAGTAGCGCTGCGCGTCCGCGGCGGTGAGCGCGGCTTCGCCCAGCATGTCGTAGGAATGACGATAAGGCCGGTGCTCTTCGCTCCGGGCGCGCTTCAGGGCCTCGTCAATCGTGCGACCCATCACGAATTGATGACCCATGATGCGCATGGCCTGGCGGAATGCGGTGCGAATCACCGGTTCGCCCACGCGCGCTACGAGCATGGCCATGTATTTGGAAAGGTTCTTCTCGACGCTCTGATCCAGCGCAATGATTTTGCCGGTGAGCATCAGGCCCCAGGTAGAGGCGTTCACAAACGTGGACGGGCTGGCACCCAGGTGTTCTTCCCACTTGCCGGTGACGATCTTGTCGCGGATGAGCTTGTCGGCGGTGTCCGCATCCGGAATGCGCAGCAGCGCTTCCGCCAGGCACATGAGCACCATGCCTTCCTGTGAGGACAGGTCGTACTGGCGCAGGAATTCCTCCACCCCGCCTTTGGGCTTGCGGTTCTTGCGCACCGCCTGTACCAGTGCGGTGGCGCGCTGCCGGATGCGCTCGCGTGCGGACGCATCCGGTTGCGCCTGCGCGAGCAGCGCCTCCACGCAGCGGGTTTCGTCCGCCAGATACAGCTCATTGACGGCGGCGCGCAGCGGCTTCAGCGTGAGCGGCGCACCCTCGAACACGAAGGATGTCGGGGTGGCAGCTGCAGACTCAGCGGGCTGATACATGCATGCTCCAGGATGGAAAACGCCGGGCCGGAGATTCACGGCCAGGCACATAGCGCGTTATTTTACTGAATTGGCGCGGCAAAAGCCGGGCGTCTAACTCGCGGGCGTGATGCGATGCTGGTGCAAGCGCACATAGAACGGCCGGCATAGCTCCGCCAGTTGCATCTGAAAAGCGGTCAACCTCGGCTCCCGCGGCCGGTATGGCTCGAAACCGGTGGAACGCTCCACCGCCGCGTACCAGTGCTTCGCCCACACGCCGTCGCCGGCGCGCGGGCCGGCCGGCCAGTGCAGCATGCGCGCGGAAAATTCCACGCCCAGCCGTGCGCACAACGCACGCAGCATGCCTTCGGGATCGCGCAGCACATCATCGGCGTCCAGCACCGGCGGCACAGCAAGTCGTGCGGCGACGTAATCGAAGATGCGCGCCTGCTGCTCATAGCCGAGTTCCCAGGGCGCCGCGTCCGGGCGATTCTGCGTGAACGAGGCGACTACCGCTTCCGGCGCGCGGATCAGAAAACAATTGTGCAAACCGTCCAGCCACGCAAGCGGCATGTCGGTCAGCACGTGCTGAGTCATGTGCTTTTGATACCAGATCGGTTTGTCCTCGGGCACCCGGCCGGTGAGCGTGCGCGTGACCGCACGCCAGTCACTGCTTTGCGCCGCCAGCACTTCTTCGCGCCCGGGATGCGGCACGCCGGTCTCAAGCAGGTAATGGGCGTAGAGCGGTTCGTCGGTCACCGCGGTGTCGCCGCGATTCTCCCAGGCGCGCATCATGGCGGTGGAGATATTGCGCGGCCCGGACCACATGGCGATACGCAGCGCCACATTCATACCCGTGGTCCCTGGGCACTCTCCTCTGTCACCAAGGCCATATAAAGTTGCTGCAGGCGCGCCACCATCGTGCCGCGCGTACCCGTGCCGACCACACGCCCGTCAATCTCCCTGACCGGCACTACGCCGGCGAAGGTGCCGGTGACGAAGGCTTCGTCGGCGCCGTAAACATCGGTCAGACTGAAATCCCGCTCATGCGCCGCGATGCCGTGCGCGCGGCACAGGCGCAACACGTTGGCACGCGTTATGCCGCCCAGGCAATACTTGCCGCTCGAGGTCCAGACCTCGCCCTTGCGCACCATGAAGAAGTGTGTCGAATTACAGGTCGCCACGAACCCGTGCGGATCGAGCATCAGGGCTTCGTCATAACCCGCCTTGCTGGCCTGGATGCACGCGAGAATGTCATTGAGCTTCGAATGGCTGTTGAGTTTCGGGTCCTGCACATCCGGCGCCCCGCGGCGCACGTGCACCGTGAACAAACGGATGCCCTGTTCCACCGTGGCCGGCAGTGGCTGCTTGTATTCCGGGATGATCACCACGGTTGCGGATGAAATCGTGAAGCGCGGGTCCTGATGCGGCGTCGCCTTGACGCCGCGCGTCACCATCAGGCGGATATGCACGTGATCGCGCATGTGATTCGCGCGCAGCACCTGCACCAGGCGCTCGATCAACTGCGCACGCGTCAGGCCGATGTCGAGATCAATCGCCTTGGCGCCCTGGTACAGCCGATCAAGATGCATGTCCAGGAACGGCAGGCCGCCGGCATGCAACCGCAAGCCCTCCCACACGCCGTCGCCCAGCACGAAGCCGCTGTCGAATACCGACACGCTGGCTTGAGCGCGCGGCAGCAGTTCGCCATTGATGCTGATCTTGATGTCCGCGTTGCGTGCATCAGGCCGGTAATCATGCGTACCTTTCGCCATTATTCTTCTCCGCTACCCGCAATCGCCGGAAAGGGCGCCTATTTTACTGAATTCACCGCCACAACCCCGCACTCGTCCCCCCTGCCACACCGCCGGACTTGCTTTCCACGGTGGCGCTCTTTACCGTGTATCCCCAATTTTCTCCGCACAGGATTGCCCTCATGAAACAGCTGCTGATCGCCCTGTTGCTGGTGCTGTTGTCCGGCACCGCGTTCGCCCAGGGAAACGCCCAGGTCCATGCGTTCAACGCCACCGACCTCGCCATGATGGACCGGATGGGCGATCCGCAGCTGTCGCCGGACCGGATGCATGCGGCGTTTTCCGTGCGCCAGACCGATTTCGCCGCCAACAAGGGTATGACCAGCGTATGGATTCTGGATCTTTCCAAGCCCGGTGCGGCGCCGCAGACGGTCATGGTCGGTAACAGTCCGCGCTGGTCGGCGGACGGCAGGACGTTGTATTTCTTGTCGGACAAGTCCGGCTCCATGCAATTATGGAGTGTGGCCGCCGGCGGCGGGAGCCCCACGCAGGTCAGTCACCTGCCGCTCGACATCAATAACTACAAGGTTTCACCCGACGGACAGCACATTCTGCTTTCCCTGGATGTGTTCATGGCCTGCGGCGATCTCGCCTGCACCCGGGCCAGGCTGGACGCACTCGCCGCCGACCACGTCACCGGCCGGCTGTACGAAAAATTGTTCGTGCGCCACTGGAACGTGTGGATGGACGGCCGCCGCTCGCAGTTATTCATGGCGACGCTCACGACTGACGGCCAGCTCGCGGCCGATCCCGTATGGCTCACCAAGGGCCTGGATGGCGACGTGCCTTCGAAGCCGGATGGCGACGACAGCGAGTACACCATCTCGCCGGACGGAAAAACCGTGTATTTCGACGCCAAGACCGGCGGCTCGAGCGAAGCCTGGACCACCAACTTCGACATTTACTCCGTGCCGGCCGACGGCTCGCAAGCACCCCAAGACCTTACCGCAAAGAATCCCGCCTGGGACGGCTTTCCGCTGGCATCCCCCGATGGCCGAACGCTTTTCTACCTCGCGATGAAAACGCCGGGCTTCGAAGCCGACCGCTTTGCCATCATGGCACGCGATCTCGCCACCGGTGCCACGCGCGAGGTGGACCC
>DATEJV010000017.1:0-2069 GCA_035277745.1 Gammaproteobacteria bacterium
AACCAGAACAGCAGTTGTCGCCGCCAAGGCGCGGTGATCGGCGAACGCAAGATGCCGCGCACGTACAGCCACACGGTCACCCCGAAAACCACCACCACGGTGGCCGAAGGCTCCCACGGAATCCACCACTGGAGAAATGCCAGCACGGCGTCAACCGTTCAGCAGGTCCTTCACACCCTCGCGCTCTTCCAGCAATTCCTTCTCCGTTGCCTGCATGCGTGCGCGCGAGAATTCGCTGGGCTTGAGGCCCTTGACGATTTTCCACTGGCCCTTGGCGCACACCACCGGGAAGCCGTAGATGATGCCCTTGCGGATGCCGTAGCTGCCGTCCGACGGCACGCCCATGCTGACCCACTGGTTTTTGCTGCCCAGCACCCAGTCGCGCATGTGGTCAATGGCAGCGGCGGCGGCCGAAGCCGCCGAGGAGGCTCCGCGCGCCTTGATGACCGCCGCGCCGCGTTGCTGCACCGTGGGGATGAAATCGTTCTGCACCCAGTTCGCGTCCACCAGCTTGACCGCGGGTTTGCCCTTGACGGTGGTTTGATGGATGTCGGGATATTGCGTCGAGGAGTGATTGCCCCAGATGACCAGGCGTTTCACGTCGTTCACGTGGGCGCCGGTTTTGGCGGCGAGTTGTGACATGGCGCGGTTCTGGTCGAGGCGCATCATCGAGGTGATGTTCCGGGCCGGAATGCGCGGCGCGTTTGCCGCGGTAATCAGTGCGTTGGTGTTCGCGGGGTTACCGACCACCAGCACCCGCACGGATTTTTTCGCGGCGCTGTTCAGGGCCTGGCCCTGCGCGGAGAAGATTTTGGCGTTTTCCAGCAGCAGGTCCTTGCGCTCCATGCCGGCACCGCGCGGTTTTGCGCCCACGAGAATGGCGTAGTCCGCGTCCTTGAACGCCACTTCGGCTTTGTCGGTGGCCACGATGCCCGCGACCAGCGGGAACGCACAATCGTTGAGTTCCATGACCACGCCGGATAGCGCCCCTTGGGCAACGGGCAGCTCCAGCAGTTGCAGGATCAGCGGCTGGCCGGGGCCGAACAGGCCGCCGGCGGCGATGCGGAATACAAGCTGGTAACCAATCTGGCCGGCGGCACCGGTGACGGCGACGCGGACGGGTTTTTTCACTGCGGGCATGGGTAACTCCAAAAAAGGTTGAAGAGCAAACGCGCCCGAACGGGCACAGCGCTTGCAAACGGGAAACGCGGATTTTATCACCCGACCCGCGGCCGCATCACAGCACCAAGTTGGTGATGCGCGCGGAGTCAGGGACGGGCCGACGCCGAACGTGCGTGCAGGCGTGTGCAGACCGTGATGACCAGGGGTTGGAGTACCAAGTGCACGTCGGCGACTTCTGTTTACGCGGTGAAGTTGCAGCCGCCAGCGCAGTCCGCGTGGCTTTGCATTTTTCGTCGGCCAGCGCTGCGGGCCTCGTCTGGGTACGGATTTGGGCATTTTTCGTCTGGTGACATCGGGTCTTGCTCCGTCGGCCGGTGCGACTTCGACCGAGCTGAGGCGGTCCTGCTGACGGAAGTTCTTCAGACGGCTTCATGAGGCTTCCCCGAGCGTGCAGACAGACAAACCGGACGCACGGTGGGCTTGCAGGCATCCTGTTTATGACCATAAGTCATTGATAACTGATTGATTTCAAATACTTTATAATTAAAGGATCGCAAGAGAAATTTCTTGCCAGGCACTTGCTTTTTTATTTTTTAGTGTTATAGTTATCTACAACACCACTACGATTCCGGCCAGAACCGGATGCTTGAGCAAGCAAGGAGAACAGCCATGAACACTACAGGTAAGTTGATTTTTGCACTGGTTATTGGCGCGAATCTCGCGGCAATTGCCGCGGTGAGCGCCGTAAATCTGCACCGGCACGCCGCAGCGAAGGCTCAGGTCATCGAACTGGCCAAGATTGTGGTGACTCCGGTCAAGGTTTCCGCCGACCCCATCGAGCTTGGTGCGATCGTGGTCACGCCCAGCGAGGCCGACTGGCGTTACGCCGAGGCCAACGGCGTGCGCCGCCCGGCCACCACTGGCGTGGCGCTCGCGCCCATCGTGGT
>DATEJV010000018.1:0-3659 GCA_035277745.1 Gammaproteobacteria bacterium
CCCGTACTTTTGACCATGAGTTTCTGCAACGCGGCGTCGCGCTGTGCCGTCGGCAGGCGCAGCAGACGTTTCACCGTGCGGTAGAAAGCCGGCAGGTCACCGCCATTTTCCATGAGCAGCGCGCGCAACGCCGGCACCCAACGGGTGTAGGTAGTCACGGTCAGCAGGCTCGCGTTGTTGAGCGGGCCGTTGAAAAAGCTGTCGTAGCCTGTGTCGGTTCCCAGTTGCGGGCGCAATGCCGCGTAATTCTTGCGCAGTTGCGCAAAGATCTGCTGCTTGCGCGCCGCCATAACCGCAGGCGGTTCGCCCGAAGCGTACAGTTCGGCAAGCTTTCCGCGCGCGCTGTCCACCAGCAGCACGATCATGTGCCAGCGGCGCTGCCCGGCCTCGTAAGCCGGCAGTTGGGATGCGCGCCCCGTGGCCGCCAGCCAGCGGCGCACGCCCACGTCCGCCACCGTAACCGCAAAGGATTCGTTGAAGTCGGCGTCGCCCTTGAGATAAAGCTCCTGATGCGCGAGTTCGTGGAAGATGAAATTCGCGAGTGCGGTGTCGCCCCAGCCGAGCATGCTCGAAACCAGCGGATCGTCGAACCAGCCGAGCGTGGAGAAGGCCGGCACGCCGCCGACGTACACGTCATCGCCCTGGGCATGCAGTTGGGCGGCGAACGCGGCGGCGGCGGCTTGCCTGAAATAGCCGCGATACGGCACGCAGCCGCTGACCAGGAAGCACCAGGTCAGCGGTTGCTGTGAAAATGGTTTGGTGGCGAACACGTTCCAGCTCACGTAAGTCCGGTCGAGAGCCACGTAGCTCGTGTAACTGCCGTTGCGCGGCAATCCCAGTTGCGCGCTGGCAAAGCGGCGGATTTCCGCGGCCAGTTGCAATCGCTTCTTGAGCGCGGGTGGAGTTTCGGGATTGGCGAGCAGGCTTTGGATGGATACACGCGCGGTCAGCAGGCTGAGTTCGCCGTTGACGGCCTGGCCGTAATAGCCGGGCAAGGCACAGCCGCCCAGGGCCAGCGTCAGCAGCAGGGGGAAGAGGCGCGTGGCACGCCGCATGGCGGGGCAGCATAGCAAAAGCCCTCTGCTACCATGACTGCATGCAGATCTATCTCGTCGGCGGCGCGGTGCGCGACAGACTGCTGGGCCTGCCGGTCCAGGAGCGCGACTGGGTGGTGGTGGGCGCAACGCCGGATGACATGCTGGCGCTCGGTTACCGGCCGGTGGGCAAGGATTTCCCCGTGTTCCTGCATCCCGAATCGCATGAGGAATACGCGCTCGCGCGTACCGAGCGCAAAACCGGCCGCGGCTATCACGGTTTTGAATTTCACAGCGCGCCGCAGGTGACGCTGGCCGACGATCTCAAGCGCCGCGATCTCACCATCAATGCATTGGCCGAAGATGCACAGGGCAAATTGATTGATCCCTACGGCGGCCAGCGCGACCTCGACGCACGTGTATTGCGCCACGTGTCGCCGGCGTTTGCCGAGGATCCGGTGCGCGTGCTGCGTGTGGCCCGCTTCGCGGCGCGCTTCGCGCCGCTCGGCTTCAAGCCGGCGCCGGAAACGCTGGCGTTGTCGCGCACGATGGCGGCTAACGGCGAAGTGGACGCGCTGGTCGCCGAGCGTGTGTGGCAGGAAACCATCAAGGCGCTGGCCGCGGACAAGCCTTCGGTGTTCTTTCAGACCTTGCGCGACTGTGGCGCACTTGCCAAAGTGTTTCCCGAACTGGATCGCCTGTTCGGCGTGCCGCAGCCGGCGGAACATCACCCCGAAATTGATACCGGCGTACACGTGATGCTGGTGCTGGATCAGGCCGCGCGCCTCTCGCCCGATCCGGCGGTGCGCTTCGCGGCACTGGTTCACGATCTCGGCAAGGGCACGACTCCTGCAAACAAGCTGCCCCATCATTACGGCCACGAGGAGCGCGGCGCGGAACTGGTGGATGCGCTGTGTGAACGCCTGCGCGTACCGCGCGAATTCCGCGAACTCGCGCTGCTCACCGCACGTTTCCACGGCAAGGTGCACCGCGCGGCGGAACTGCGTCCGGAAACGGCGCTGCGGCTGTTGCAGGACTGCGATGTCTTCCGCCGGCCACAGCGTTTCGAGCAGTTATTGCTGGCCTGCGAGGCCGACGCGCGCGGCCGCAGCGGCCTCGAGGCGCGGCCTTATCCGCAGGCGGAACTGCTGCGACGCGCACGCGCCGCAGCCGCGGCGGTGAACATTCCCGGCGGCGCATCCGGCGCTGAAATCGGCAAGCGGCTCAACCAAGCGCGGCTGCTGGCCGTGCGCGCCGCACTCCCCCACAAGCCGGCGTGAGGGCCATTGTGCCGCGCATTGCGGCGCGTGGTTTACAGGCCGTGACTCAAGTCGCGCAGACTGAATCCCCGTAACGCGAGATCCACGCCTTTCACAAAGCCGATGGCCTTGAAACGCTCGCCCATTTCTTCCGGCAGCGTCAGCAGCTTCACTTCACGCGCGGTGTGCAGATCCACGGAACGTTCCGCGATGCCGAGCGCCAGCAGAAAATGCGCCTGCGTGGTGAATCCGGCAAGCGTGAGTCCGGCCTGCGTGGCGGCCTGCGCCACCGCGGTGAAATCCACGTGTGCGGTGATGTCCTGCAGGCCGGGGTACAGGAACGGGTCCTCGTGCACGCGCTGGCGGTAATGGCACATGAGCGTGCCCATGTGACGCTCGGGATGGTAGTAGACGGCGCGCGCATAACCGTAGTCCGTGAACAGCAGTGCGCCGCGCGTCAGGGTATCGGCTAGGCTGGCGATGAGCGGGGGCAGCCGCGGGCAGATTTCGGAACTGTAGCCTGCAGCCAAAGGTTGCGGCAGGTCGGCCTCCAGTACCGTGAGCGCGCTCTGCAAACCCGCGCTCGCCGGCCGGAGTTGCCACGCGAGTTCGCCGTCCCGGTGCGCGACGCAAAATTCTTCGAACCCGTGCACGGCACGCCGGAAACGGGCCACCGGCAAAGCATCCAGCACTTCGTTGCCGAGGATTACTCCGGAAAATGCCGCCGGCAGACGCTCCAGCCAATGTACGCGCTGCAACAATGCGGGCGCGCGTTCTGCGAGGGTCAGGCGCTGGCGTTCACGCAGCTCCGCGCTCACTTCCAGAATCCAATAATGACCCGGCAACGCGCCGCGCGTCTCGAGTTCCGCCAGCATATCCGCCGCCATTGCGCCGGAGCCTGCGCCGAGCTCCAGAATGTCGCCCCCGCCCAGAACCTTCAGCAACGCTGCGCATTGCACCGCAAGGCAGCGGCCAAACAAGGGGGAAAGCTCCGGCGCGGTCATGAAGTCGCCGGCCGCACCGAACTTGCGCGCGCCTGCGCTGTAATAGCCGAGTCCCGGCGCGTAGAGCGCAAGTTCCATGTAGCGCTCGAAACTGATTGAGCCGCCGTGCGCCTGGATTTCCGCACGGATGCGCTCCTGGAGACGCGCGCTGTGGGCCAGTGCGTCCGGAGCAGGCGGCGGTAATTCGGCTTGAAGCTGGCTGCTGTGCACGCCGGTTTCCGGATTATTGCAACCCGCGCAAATCCGGTTCGCGAAGTCCTACGATCTGATCGCAAACGGCCGCGGTCTCAATGCGCATTGACCAGATTCTGCCAGCCATAGCGCGGTGGCAATGGGCGTAAGGCTGCGGCACGTGCATTGGC
>DATEJV010000019.1:0-2712 GCA_035277745.1 Gammaproteobacteria bacterium
TTCGCGGACGATGAAATCGGCCGGCAATTTGCCGCCGCGCTCGGCGCCCGCGCGCGCGCCGGCCTGCAGGTGCTGCTGCACATCGACGCCGCCGGCTCGCTGTTCTGGGGCTCGCACCGGCTGGCTAAAGCGCTGCGTCGCGACGGAGTGCACGTGCGCTGGTTTCATCGCTGGAACTGGCGCCATCCATCGCGTTACAACCGCCGCAATCACCGCAAGCTGCTGGTGGTGGATGGGCGCAGCGGCTTTCTCGGCGGATTCAACATCCATCGCGAGAATTCACGTACGCTGTACGGCGAGCGCCGCTGGCGTGACACGCACGTGGAAGTGCAGGGTGCCGCAGCGCATAACCTGCAGATCATGTTCGACGCGTTCTGGCGCGGCCGGCGTCTGCGCTCGCCCGTGCTGCGCGCGCCCCAGGCCACGCTCATCACCAACCGCGCGCATCATGGCCGACGGGTGCTGCGCGCGTTGTATGCCCTGCGCGCCGATCTTGCGCAGCGGCGCGTATGGCTGAGCACCCCTTACTTCGTGCCCGACCGCCGCACGCAACGCGCGTTGCGCAACGCTGCGCGCCGCGGCGTGGATGTACGCGTACTGGTGCCGCGCCAGAGCGACGTACGCATGGCGCAATGGGCCGCGCGTGCCGCCTATGCGGGCCTGCTGAATGCCGGCGTGAAAATCTACAAATATCAGCCGCGCATGCTGCATGCCAAGACCCTGGTGGTGGACGGCCGGTGGGGCAGCGTGGGTACCGCCAACGTCGATTACCGCAGCTTCTTCCTGAACTACGAGTTGATCCTGACTTCGCGGCAAGTGCAGTTTGTGGCCGAGCTGGAGGCACAATTTCTGAACGATTTGACGCACTCGGAGCCGGTGTATCCGGCGCGCTGGGCCCAGCGCGGCTGGCTCGGGCGGGTGCTGGAATTGATTGGCTGGCTTGCGCGACGCTGGCTGTGAATCCGGGCGCAAGCCTGTGGCCCGTATCGCGTGAGCTGGATTGTCATTATCCCGTTCCCGGAAATTTTCTGGCAGTGTGCAGAGCCGTGGTCCAATGCAGCCGCCGCATCAGTAAGTAATTAATCTAATAGTTTATAATATATGCATAATATATTGATTTACCATTGTTTCAATACTTTGAAAACTGCCGACTGTTCCGGCGTGCAGTTCAAGCTCTGAGGCTATTCGTTGAGTGCGTGGTACAGTGAACATCGATTCGTGACTTGTCTTCCCGCTGTTCCAAAAACAGGCACAGCAGCCGCAGGAATAATATGTCGAATACTGCCGATTCAGGGCCGGATCTTACGGCCGGCATATCCATTGCCGATATTCCCGAAGGACGATCTCTCTTGGGCCACGTTGGCAAGGATGCAGTGATTTTGACGCGAAGGGGCAGCGAGATATTCGCTACCGGAGCCGTGTGTACCCACTACCACGGACCCCTGGCGAAGGGGCTGGTGGTGGGAGACACGGTCCGCTGCCCGTGGCATCACGCCTGCTTCAGCCTGCGGAACGGCGAAGTCCTGTCTCCACCCGGGCTCAATCCCATACCGTGCTGGCGGGTCGAACAGCAGGATGGCAAGGCATTCGTGCGCGAAAAGCAGCCACTGACGCAACGCACGCACCGGCCCAAGCCGCGCAAACCTGCGCACCCCGAATCGGTGGTCATTGTCGGCGGCGGGGCTGCGGGTGAAGCGGCGGCCACCACCCTCCGGTTCTGCGGTTACGACCGGTCCATCACCATCCTGAGTGCCGAGGACGGCCTGCCGCCGGACCGCCCGAACCTGTCCAAGGATTACCTCGCGGGCACCGCCCCGGAAGCCTGGGTGCCGGTGCGTGGTGAAAATCATTACCGCGACCACGACATCCACCTGCTCAACAAGACCCGGGTCATGGCGCTCGATCCGGGGCACAAAACCCTGCGCACGCAGGATAGCCGTGAGTTCAACTATGGTGCACTGCTGCTCGCTACCGGTGCTGAACCGATCCGCCTGAAAATTCCCGGCGCCGACTCGCCACGCCTGCATTATGTACGCACTGTGGCCGACAGCCGCGGCATCATCCGCGCGGTGGAACAGGGCGCGCGTCGTGCGCTGGTGATCGGCGCGAGCTTCATCGGCCTAGAGGTTGCAGCTTCGCTGCGCGCACGCAAGCTCGATGTGCACGTGGTGGCGCCGGAGCTGCATCTGATGGAACGCGTGTTCGGTACGGCGCTGGGCGATTTCATTCTGGGCCTGCATGAATCCAAGGGTGTGGTGTTTCACCTCGGCTGCACGGTCTCCGCTATCGGTGAGCACGGGGTAACACTCAGCACCGGCGAGATTCTGGAAACCGATCTGATCGTGGCCGGCATCGGCGTACGGCCGGTGACCGCACTGGCGGAGCAGGCGGGTCTCAAGATTGAGCGTGGCGTGGTGGTGGATGAATATCTGCGCACCCATGCGCCCGAGGTGTTCGCGGCGGGCGACATCGCCCGCTGGCCCGACCCGCACAGTGAGCAGAGCATCCGGGTGGAACATTGGGCGGTCGCCCAGCACCAGGGCCAGGTGGCCGCACGCAACATGCTCGGTTATGGCGAGCGTTATACCGCCGTGCCGTTTTTCTGGAGCCAGCACTACGACGTTAGCTTCAACTACGTGGGGCACGCGGAGAGCTGGGACCGCATCGAGTTGGACGGCAATCTCGCGAAATTCGATTGCGCCGTGACCTATT
>DATEJV010000020.1:0-7070 GCA_035277745.1 Gammaproteobacteria bacterium
GAATTCATCCGCGAGCAACGCGAGCATTGAGAAACTGAATGTCTTTATCGAGAATAGTTGAATCCATTGCCTTCAGACAAAGTATGCGAGCGATATAGTTGTGCAGAGAAATGTAAATATATTTCCCTCTCCCCGTTGAGGGGAGAGGGTAGGGTGAGGGGTGATTTAATTATTCCACCCTCACCCCCACCCTCTCCCGCCAGCGGGAGAGGGAGAGAATTAAAGTTGGCTTCTAGCCGACGGTGGACAAACCCCTCGCCTGCAAGGCGAGGGTTGTTTAATTGCGAAAAGGTAAGCGATTATGAACAAGATCATCGAGCAGATTGAAAAATCCCAGTTGCGGGAAATCCCGGCGTTTGCGCCCGGCGACACCGTGGTGGTGCAGGTCAAGGTCAAGGACGGCGAACGCGAGCGCCTGCAGGCCTTCGAGGGTATGGTGATTGCCCGGCGCAACCGTGGCCTGAATTCCTCGTTCACGGTGCGCAAGATTTCCCACGGCGAGGGCGTGGAGCGCACTTTCCAGACCCACAGCCCCACGATCGGCGGCATCGAGGTCAAGCGCAAGGGCGAAGTGCGCAAGGCCAAGCTGTATCACCTGCGCGATCTGTCCGGCAAAGCCGCGCGCATTCGCGAGAAGGTGTAAGCACTGGCCCGGACGACCGCGTGCGCGCTGCTACAATGACGGGTGCCTCAGGCACCCGTTGTTTTTTACAGGCTGCGCCGCCGATGCACACTGGCTCCAGGCTTGGCTTGCTGGTTATTGCGCTCAGCTTGGCGCTGATCGCGCTGCCGGTCCACGCCGCACGCAAGCCTCCGCACAAAGCCGCGCACCGGCCGAAGCCGGCGCCCGCAGCCGCCACGCAGACACCCGCACCCAATCTCAATGCGGCGCCGTCGCTGCAGGACATCAGCAATTTTGCCTCCGCCGGCGCGCCCAGCCTGGCGCTGCAATTCATCGATCGCGATCAGCCGGACTTCGAAAAGGATCCGGAAGGCTGGATGGCCTGGGAGCGCGAGCGCATCTATTTATATCAGTTCACCCGCGACTGGCAGGCGGTGATCGCGCGTGCCGCGAAACTGCCGGCGAATTTGGGCGCGGATTTTCGCAGTTGGGAGCAGGCGCGGGCGGCGGACGCCTGGCTGCAGCTCGGCAAGGGCAAGGAGGCGCGCGCCATTCTGCGCCGATTGATCTGGAATCCACGCGCGCCGCTTGACGCCACCATGCTCAGCCAGTTGCGGCAACTGGTGGTGAAGAGCTATCTGGTGGATGAGGATCTCGCCGACGCCCAGACCGCGGTGATCCGTTATCGTCAGGATTATCCCAAGGACACGGGCGACTGGCCGTTGCTGGAAGCGCGGCTGTTTCTGCGCACCGACCAGGCGCAGGCGGCGCTCGCCACGCTGCGCGACAGCCGCGGCACGGACGCCGAGATGCTCACGCTGCTTGCCGCGCTGCACGCCGGCACCGAATCCGCCACCAAGGTGACGCGGCAGGCGCAGAAACTCGCCAGCAATGCCAAGCTGCCGATCGCGCAGCGCGCACACGCTTGGTACGTGATTGCGCAAGCGGCGCTCGCACTGAATGATCCGGTGGCGCACATCCGGGCGCTGCAGACCGGTCTCGGCCTGCAGCCCGGATTGCTGGACCAGGACCCGGTGTTCGGCATCACGCCCGGGATGCTGTGGGATGCCTACCTGAATTACGGCGAGGAACTCGGCAACCAGTTGCAGCTCGTGGTCGGCGACGATCAGTCCTGGTTCCTGGCCGCATCCAACCGCTACGATGCCAAACCGGTGCGCGCGTGCGCGCTGTTTTCCGTCGTGGCCTTCAACGCGCACACGCCGCAACAGCAGGCAGTGGCGCACTGGCAGTTTGCGAATCTCATCCAGAAGCAGAAGAACGGCGGCGTGGTGCTGCGGCATCTGTATCTGGATTCCGGGCGTTTTCCCAGCATTGCCGGCATACCCCCCGAGGTGCGCTACCTGCTGGTCAACGACGTGCTGGCCATGCCCGACATCCCTCTGGCCTCGAAGCTCATGCAGGGGCTGGATCGGCCGCCGCCCAATACCGACCCCGCCGCCTGGCAGTTGCAGCGCGCGCACGTGTTCATCCTCGGTGGCGAACCGGATGCCGGCATCGCCGCGCTCCAACAACTGTTTGCCGGCGGCGAGCCGGTGGATCCCGGCGACGTGTTGCCGGTGCTGTTCGACTTGCAGACCATCGGCCGCAATCGCGCCGCGATTCCGTTTTTTCAGGCGCTGCTGCAGGCCCCGCTGACTACGGATCAGCAGCGCCAACTGCTGTTCTGGATCGCGGACTCCTACAAGGGGCTGGGCGACTACGCGCAGGCGGCCGAGCTCTACCTGCGCTCGGCCACGCTCACCGATCCCTACGCCATGGACAACTGGGCCAAGAGCGCGCGCTATCAGGCGGCGCAGATGCTCGCCAAGGCGGGTTATATAGATGATGCGCGCAATGTCTATCAGGGCTTGCTGAACGCCACCAGCGATCCCGGACAGCAGGCGCTGCTGCGCCACGACTTGCAGGCGTTGCTGCTGATGCCGGCGAAGCCGGCCGCCGCGCAACCCTGAGCGGGTGGGATTGCGTCCGTGTTTGCGCGCAGCGATCTGCAGTACCTCGAGTCGGCACTGGCGACTCTGGAAGAAGGTTTCCAATCGCTGCCGGCGTTTGAACCGGGCTTTGACGGCGAACGCCTGCGCACGGTGCTGCACGAGACCGCGCGCAGGCTGCACGACAATTTTCCCTACGGGCATCCGCTGTACGCGGGCCAGATGCTGAAGCCCCCGCATCCGGCCGCACGGCTCGCCTACATGCTGGCGTTGTATCTCAACCCCAACAATCACGCGCTGGATGGCGGGCGCGCAAGTTCCAGCATGGAAAAGGAAGCCGTGGCCGCGCTCGCGCGGTTGTTCGGCTACCGCAGCCATCTCGGCCACCTGTGTGCCAGCGGCACGATCGCGAATCTCGAAGCCCTGTGGGTCGCCCGGCACGCGCGTCCGCAAGGCGTGGTGCTGGCCTCGGCGCAGGCACACTACACCCACGCACGCATGTGCGAGGTGCTGGGCATGAAGTTCGAAAGCGTGGCCGTGGATGCCAAAGCGCGCATGGACCTGGACGCGCTGGAGACGCGCCTGCGCCGCGGCGGAGTGGCGACGGTAGTCGCGACCCTCGGCACTACCGCCACCGGTGCGGTGGATTCGTTGCAGGATATCCTGCCGTTGCGCGAGCGTTACGGCTTTCGCATCCACGTGGACGCCGCCTACGGCGGCTATTTCATTCTGGCCGACAATCTCACGGCGCAGACGCAGGCCGCGTTTGGCGCCATGCCGCACGCGGATTCGATCGTGGTGGATCCGCACAAGCATGGCCTGCAGCCCTATGGCTGCGGCTGTGTGTTGCTGCGCGATCCCGCGGAGGGCCGCTACTACAAGCACGACTCGCCTTATACGTACTTCACTTCCGATGAATTACACCTTGGCGAAATCAGTCTCGAGTGTTCCCGCCCGGGGGCGGCGGCGGTGGCGCTGTGGGCCACGCAACGGCTGTTGCCCATGGAACGCGGAGGCGAATTTGCCCGTGGTCTGGCTGCCGGCCGCGAAGCCGCACTGGCCTTGCAGCGGCATCTGAAAAACCATGCGGATTACATCGCCGGCCCGGATCCGGAACTGGACATCGTGGTCTGGATGCTGGCCGCCGGGAGCCGCAGCGTCGCGAGCCGGCGCGCGCACGCGGCGTTTGCGCACGCCGCGCAACACGACCTGCACTTGGCATTGCTGCGCGTGCCGGATGAGTTGGCGTGCCACTGGGCACCGCACTTGACCGCCGACAGCCAGACCGTGACCGCACTGCGTTCCTGCCTGATGAAGCCGGAACACAGGGACTGGCTGCCGCGCATTACCGCCCTGCTGGATACTGCCGCGCACGCAGCGCTTGGCGCATAATGCACGCGGCAGACGCGATCCATCTCTACACCTCCCGTAACCACCGGAAGCCTTCATGAGCGACAGGAATTTCTTCGTGCAGATCTTCGGCGGCCTGTGGCGCGTGTGGAGCGTGCTGTGCCAGATCGTGATCTATCTTGCGGTCACGTTCGTCGTGGTGGTGCTGCTGGTAGCGGTGTTCGGGACGCACAAGCCGGGAGTGCCGTCTTCCTCGGCGCTGATGGTGGACATGCACGGCAATCTGGTGGAGCAGTTCTCCGGTGATCCGGTGCAGCGGGCGCTGGCGAAATTGCTGGGCCAGAAGGTGCCGCAGCAGACGCGCCTGCGCGACGTGGTGACGGCCATCGAACATGCCAAGGACGACAACCGCATCAAGGCGCTGGTGCTGGAAACCGACGATCTCGGCGGCGGCGGCCTGCTGGGCGGCGCGGGCCTGAGCGATCTGCGCGACATCGGGCGTGCGATCCGCGATTTCCGCGCGACCGGCAAGCCGGTGTTCGCGCTCAACGATTCCTACAGCCAGAGCCAGTATTACCTGGCGTCCATGGCGAATACCGTATTCATCCATCCCCAGGGCCAGGTGTTCCTGCACGGCTACGGAATCTACCAGCCGTACTTCAAGGATGCGCTCGACAAACTGGGCGTGACCGTCAACATCTTCCGCGTCGGCAAATACAAATCCGCGGTCGAGCCCTTCATGCTGAACGGCATGTCGCCGGCCGCGCGCGAGGATTGGGGCGCGGTGGTGAACACGCTGTGGACGCTCTATCAGCAGGACGTGACCAAGGCGCGCGCACTCAAAGCCGATGCCTTGAGCAACTATATAACCGGACTGGGCACCAATCTCGCCAAGGTCGGCGGCAGCGGCGCGGAACTGGCGCTGCAATCCGGACTGGTGGACAAGATCGCGAGCGAAGATCAGATGGCCGCGGCCGTGGAAAAAGTGGTGGGTGAATCCCGGCACAGCTTCCGCCAAATCGACTATCTCGATTACCTGCAGGCGGTGGATGGCGACAGCGTAGTGCCCAGTGGCGGCAACACCGTGGGCGTGGTGGTGGCCGCCGGCGACATCCTGCCGGGCGTTCAACCGCCCGGCGCGATCGGCGGCGATTCCACTTCGCAGCTCATCCGCAAGGCGCGTCATGACGACGCCATCAAGGCGCTGGTACTGCGCGTGGACAGCCCTGGCGGCAGCGCGTTCGCGTCCGACCTGATCCTGCGCCAGATTGAACTCACCAAGGAAGCCGGCAAGCCGGTGGTGGTCTCCATGGGCTCGGTGGCGGCCTCCGGCGGCTATTGGATTTCGATGGCGGGCGACAAGATTTATGCCAATCAGGCCACGCTCACCGGGTCCATCGGCATCTTCGGCATGTTCCCCACTTTCGACAAAACGCTGGCGAAGATCGGCATTCATTCCGACGGCGTGGGCACCACGCCCCTGAGCGACGCCTTCAACATCGCCCGGCCGATGTCGCCGGAATTGCAACAGGCATTCCAGTTGAGCGTGGACAACGGCTATCAGCAGTTCATCACCAACGTGGCGCACAACCGCGACATGAGCGTCGCGGCGGTGAACGCTATCGCCCAGGGCCGCGTGTGGAGTGGCGAGCAGGCAAAGAAAATCGGATTGGTGGATACCTTCGGCAACCTGCAGGACGCGATCGCCGAAGCCGCCAAGCTCGCCAAGCTCGGCCCGAATTATTCGGTGCGCTACATCGAGCGGCCGTTGAGCTTCACCGACCGCCTGCTGATCTCCATCGCCAACAACAACAATGTGCGCCTGATGGCCGGATTGCTGCCGTCTTCGAGCCTGAACTCCTTGCCCTGGATGGATCAGTTGCAGCGGCTCACCGATGTGCTCAAGGTGTTCAGCGATCCGCGCGGGGTGTATGCCTACTGCTTTTGCATGGTGCGGTAAAGACTAAAAGCGTCTAACAAAATAAAGCCCATTGATAAATCCCCCTGCGTGCACAGCGCGCCCCCCTTTGTAAAAGGGGGGTGAGGGGGGATTTGATCCTTACCGATCGTTATCGTCATGCGTCGCGCGGGACGCCATAAGGGGTAATAGAAGTGGCTGAAGTTTCTCTTGAGCCAATGATGAATTTTATTTGGCAGGAATTGATTTGGACTGTTTAGAGCGGAATATCGCTTCAATTAAAATACACAAAAAGTTTGGCTTTCAAGAAACGCACAAAGCACTTGATCCCGGATCACTCTGGCCAGATGAGATGTTCATATATTGGCAACTAATTCGTTCATGACCATCGTCATTGTGAGTTTGCCAAATGTACGGGCCCGGATCTACAAGTAGATAGTTAACCCCAGTCTAAAACCACTTTTCCGGATTTGCCTGTACGCATGACATCGAAGCCTTTCTGGAAGTCGCCGATGGGGAAATGGTGGGTGAGCACCGGGCTGATGTCGAGGCCGCTCTGCAGCATGCTCACCATCTTGTACCAGGTCTCGAACATTTCGCGGCCGTAGATGCCCTTGAGGATCAGGCCCTTGAAGATCACCTGATTCCAGTCAATCGCGACCTCCGCAGGCGGTAACCCCAGCAGTGCGACTTTGCCGCCGTGCACCATGCTGGCGAGCATCTGGCGGAAGGCTTGCGGATTGCCGGACATTTCCAGGCCGACATCGAAGCCTTCGGTCATGCCCAGGGCATGCATCACATCTTCGAGTTTTTCCTTCTGCACGTTGACCGCGCGGGTGGCGCCCATCTTGTGTGCGAGCCCCAGGCGGTAATCGTTCACGTCGGTGATTACCACGTAGCGCGCACCCACGTGCTTGGCGATGGCCGCGGCCATGCAGCCGATGGGGCCGGCGCCGGTGATCAGCACGTCCTCGCCCACGAGGTCGAAGGACAGCGCGGTGTGCACCGCGTTGCCGAGCGGATCGAGGAAGGCGGCGATGTCGTCGGAAATGCTGTCCGGCAACGGGAACGCGTTCATGGCGGGAATCGCCAGGTACTCGGCGAAGCAGCCGGGGCGGTTCACGCCCACGCCCACGGTGTTGCGGCACAGGTGCCGGCGGCCGGCGCGGCAGTTGCGACAGTGGCCGCAGGTGATGTGGCCTTCGCCGGAAACGCGCTCGCCGACTTTGAA
>DATEJV010000021.1:0-22876 GCA_035277745.1 Gammaproteobacteria bacterium
GCTTCCTGAGCCTTGGTCTCCTGCAGGCACACCACGTCGGCACGCTGTTTCGGCAGCCACGCGAACAGGCCCTTGCGCGCCGCGGAGCGCACACCGTTGACGTTGAGCGTAATGATGCGCACAGCAACCTCGAAAACTCCGTGAACCGAATCATGGGTGCAGGCACAATTTCACCTACCATCCCTGTTGCGCCGCCCAGCCCGTACATCCATGTACCGGCGCTCGCTGGGGCGAAGCATGCTTCGCCTGATTCCGGCTCGCCCCCACGAAGGAGCGTGTATCATACCCGGCGTTTTGCGTCCGCTGGAACCGGCATGCGGGACTATCAGCACGAATTCCTCGACTTCGCCCTGGCGCACGGTGTGCTGCGTTTCGGTGCATTCACCCTCAAATCCGGCCGCCCAAGTCCCTACTTCTTCAACACCGGGCTGTTCAATTCCGGCGCGGCGCTCGCGGCCTTGGGACGCTTTTACGCAAAATCCATCGCGGCCTCCGGCATCGAGTTCGACATGCTGTTCGGACCGGCTTACAAGGGCATTCCGCTGGTCGCGGTCACGGCCGCAGCGCTCGCCGAACACCACGGCCGTGACCTGCCGTGGTGCTTCAACCGCAAGGAGGTCAAGGATCACGGCGAAGGCGGCCAGCTGATCGGCGCGCCGCTCAGCGGCCGCGTCCTGATCGTGGACGACGTGATTACCGCCGGCACCGCGGTGCGCGAAGCGCTCGGCCTGATCCGTGCCGCGGGCGCGGCGGCCGTGGGTCTGGCGATTGCCTTCGACCGCCAGGAACGCGGCCAGAGTGAGAAATCCGCGATTGCCGAATTGCGCGAGAGCGAACAGCTGGAAGTGACCGCGATCGCGCGCCTCGAGGATCTGATTGGCTGGCTGCAGAACTGCCCCGAGCAGGCCGGTGCGCTCGCCGCACTGCGCGCCTACCGTCAACGTTACGGCGCCTGAAACGCTGTGTCCGGGAGGCGCGTTATACTGAGGCCCGGTGCGCTCTTCAATGATTGATGGTTGACCCATGAAAACCCGCATACTTGCGCTGATTCTGGCCGCGACGCTGGCGAGCGTGTTCGCCGGCGGTGCGCTTGCTCAGGACAAAGGTCCCAAACTCTACAAATGGGTGGACAAGAACGGCGTAGTGCATTACGGCAGCAGCGTGCCGCCGGAGTATGCCAACCAGCAGCTCGAGGTGCTCAACAGCGAAGGCCTGACGGTGAAAACCATCCAGGCTCCCAAGGCCAAAGAGGCGCCGCAGGATCAGGCGGCGGCCGCGGCCAAAGCCAGACAGGAACAGGCACAGCAGGCCACCGACCAGATGCTGCTCGACACCTACACTTCGGTGGCCGACATCGAACAGGACCGCGACACGCATCTCAAAGCCCTGAACGCGCAAATTGACATCACTAACGCCGCCATCAGCGGCCTGCAGGACAATCTTGCTTCTTATCAGAAACACGAGCAGCAACTTGAGCGGGAGCACCGCCCCATACCGGCGGAGCTCAAAAACAACCTGCTCAACATCCAGCAACAACTGGAGGACGACCAGAAATTACTCGTGCAACAGCAGCAGCAGAAACCGGCATTGCAGGCGCAGTATGACGCCTACATCAAGCGCTTCCAGCAGTTGACCGCGAATCCAAACAACGGCGGTTGACGGCCGTCGTGCCGTGGGAGCGCCGGTCTCCGGTGCGATTCCTCGGCTGGGCAGTGCTTGCGGCAAAAATTACTGCACCTGCAGTTTCAATCCCTGCCCGAATGGCCAAATCCGCCGGCGCCGCGCTCGCTGCGCTCGAAATCAGCCACCACTTCGAAATTCGCCTGGGTCACCGGCACGATGATCATCTGCGCGATGCGTTCGCCCGGCTGCACGTTGAAGGCTTCGCGTCCGCGATTCCAGCAGGAAATCAGCACTTCGCCCTGATAATCGGAATCGATCAGCCCCACCAGGTTGCCGAGCACGATGCCGTGCTTGTGGCCGAGGCCGGAACGCGGCAGCAGCATGGCGGCGTAACCGGAATCGGCGATGTGGATCGCGATACCGCTGGGGATGAGCGCGCTGTCGCCGGGCGCGAGGGTCAGCGGCTGCTTCAGACAGGCACGCAAATCCAGTCCGGCGGAGCCGGCCGTGGCGTAATGCGGCAGCGGAAATTCGCCACCGATGCGCGCATCGAGAATCTTCACCTTGACGTGCATGCATTGCCCCGCGATGGTTGCCGCACCCAGGTATCAGTGGCGCGGTGAGTAATGTTCGGCAATCAGTTGCACCAGCTTGCGCGCCAGCTCCAGTTTCGGTCCATGGCCAAGTTCCGCGGTACCCTCGGGCCAATAGACGCTGAGCACGTTGTCCTCGGTATCGAAGCCGCGACCGCCGCCCACCCAATTGGCGACGATCAAATCCAGGTTTTTCTTCCGCAGCTTGGCGCGTGCGTTGGCCTCCAGATCCCGGGTTTCCGCCGCGAACCCGACCGTGAACGGCCGCGGTTTGCGCGCGGCGACTTCGGCAAGAATGTCCGGCGTGCGGGCAAGTTTCAGTTGCAGCGTGGCGCTGCGCTTTTTTATCTTCTGGGCTGCGGTGCGCGCGGGCGCATAGTCGCTGACCGCGGCGGTGGCGATGAAGATGTCCGCATCCGCAACTTCGGCCATGACCGCACGTTGCATCTCGGCGGCGGTTTCCACGTTCACGCGCCGCACGTCGTGCGGCGTCGCCAGATGCGTCGGACCGCTCACCAGCGTGATGCGGGCGCCGGCTTCGGCAGCGGCGCGCGCCACCGCGAATCCCATCTTGCCGGAGCTGCGATTGCTCACGTAGCGCACCGGATCCAGCGGCTCGCGCGTGGGTCCGGCAGTCACCAGAACGCGCACGCCTTTGAGACGCAGCGGTTGATCGCTGAGCGCGGCCACGATCTCCGCCGGTTCCAGCATCCGGCCCATGCCCACTTCGCCTTCCGCCAGCTCGCCCTCCGCCGGCCCGAGCATGCGCACCTCACGCGCGCGCAGGCGCTGCAGGTTGTCCCGGGTCGCGGCGTTCTCCCACATCACCCAGTTCATGGCCGGCGCGACTGCCAGCGGCGCCTGCGTGGCCAGACACAGCGTGGTGAGCAGGTCGTCGGCATGCCCGTGCGCGAGGCGCGCAAGAAAACCCGCCGTAGCCGGCGCCACCAGCACCAGCTCCGCCCAGCGCGCGAGTTCAATGTGGCCCATGCCGAATTCGGCCGCGTTGTCCCAGAGTTCGGTGCGCACCGGCCGGCCCGACAGCGCCTGAAAGGTCAGCGGCGCGATGAAGCGCTGCGCGCCCGCGGTCATCACCACCTGCACCTCGGCGCCGGCTGCGCGCAGCCGCCGCACCAGATCGGCACATTTGTAGGCGGCGATTCCGCCGGTGATGCCAAGCACTATGTGTCTGCCGCTCAAACTCATAGGTACGCCCGCCAACGAGTGCGTACAGCTTAACCCGGCACACCCAGTTGACCAAGCCGCTTTGTTACACTGCTGCCATGCCTACACCACAAGAGTGGTTCGCGCGCGGCCAGGCGCTGCTGGCAGCCAACGCGCATGACGCAGCGGAATTCGCCGCTGGACTGGCGTTGCTCAAAAAATCCGCCGCGGCGGATTACATGGAAGCACAGCTCGCTCTGGGTCATGTGTACGCACAGTTCCACGTGTTGCCAGACGCGGCCGCGGAATGCGCCCGCTGGTATCGGCAGGCAGCGGAGCGCGGCCACCCCGTGGCTCAGGATCGCCTGGCGGATCTTTACATGCTCGGACGCGGCATGCCGCGCGACGACGCGCAGGCTTTGCACTGGTACGCACGCACCGCCGCGCAGGCCTACCCGCACGCACTGTGCAATCTCGCCTACATGCAGGACCAGGGCCTGGGCACCCCACCTGATGCACGCGCTGCGGCTGAAAACTATTTGCGCGCCGCGGCGCTCGCCGATCCGCGCGGCCTGTTCAATTTCGGTCAGCGCTGCGCCGCGGCCGCAGACACAACGCTCTGGTCGGCGGCCCATGCCTGTCTGGCGCTCGCCGCCTTCGCGCAATACCCGCTGGCCGCCGAAGAGTCAACGCAACTCGACGCGCGACTGAGCGCGGCAGACCGCGAACGCGGTACGGTGCTTGCCGAACAACTGCGTTTGCGACTGCGCACTTTTCAGCAGCGCTTCGAATCCGACAAAAGACTCAGCGCTGCTCCGCCGGCATTGTTGCAATTCGCATTGGAAAATCTCGCGACGCTGGTCGAGCCTGCCTTTACCCTGGCCGGCGCCGCCAGAGTCGCCGGTATCGGTCCGCACCGCACGCATGCGTCGCAAACCATCAATGCCGCACCGCGGATTTTCAGCGTGGACCAATTCGTGAGCACCGGCGAATGCGCACATCTCATGGCCATGGCACAGGCACGTTTTGCACCCGCACACGAGGCCACCCGCGAGCGTCTTTCACGAGAACAAACCGCATTCAGCGGCGATGCTGCAGTGTTCTACATTCCCGACTGCGACGCCGTGGTGCGCAACATCGAACGGCGCATCGCAGCAGCCTTTGATCTGCCCGCCACGCATGTCGAGCCCCTGTCGGTGCTGCGCTATCGGCCCCAAGACAGCTACGCGCCGCACACCGATTACTTCGATGCCGCGCGCCTGGAAAACAACCGCCGCCACGGCGATCACTCCGGCCAGCGCATCGCGTCGTTCCTCGTGTATCTGCGCGCCCCGGAACAGGGCGGCGAAACCCATTACCTGAAACTCAACAAGAAAATTGCCGGCCGGGCACGCATGGCGTTATGCCACTTCAACCTCACGTCCGGCGGCGTACCGGACGCGATGACATTGCACACCGGCGAACCGGTGCGCGAAGGCGAAAAATGGCTGGCGCGCACCACCTTGCGCGAAAAACCTTTTTTTTGAGCATTTGATCTCTTATCCGACTGTCAGGCGTGAAACTTCTTCCCGTTGGCAAGCATTTTAATGATTGCCTTCGCGCGCTTCTCCAAAGTTTCGGGCCTCTTGGCGGTGCGTAATCGCCATGCAATAGCATAGGTATTCGCTTTATTCAGGGTATCGAAGAACTTCCACGCCTTCGTGTGTCTGGAAAGCTCCTTCAAAAAGTCTTCTGGCACCGTCATCTTGCTCGGCGAGTCATAGGCCCTACCCCAATGGCCATCCGCTTTCGCTGCAGCCACTTCTTTCAGTCCCGCGGACTGCATCTTGCCAGCTTTCGTGAGTTGTTCCACCAGCTCGCGGTTGCGCTTAGACCAAACGCTTTTCGGTCGCCGTGGTGTGAATTTACGCAACCATGACTTAGCATCATGCACTTTAAGCTGGCCGTCTATCCAGCCGTAACAAAGAGCGGCGGCCAATGCCTCTGCGTGGGTCACGGATGCGACCTTGGATTCCTTCTTGAAAAATCGCAGCCAGACTCCGGTTGAAGCTGCATGATTTCTGGCAAGCCAACGCCCCCAGCGTTTCGCCGATGGAAACGCGATGATCCCGCTGTTGTTCTTGCCGGTCATGACCGAAGACTTTGCGTAGGCTAATCGGTTTTTATCGACGATAACCGCGAATTACTCGGCCTTTAGCCGTACACGCGCGAATTTGCGCTTGCCCACCTGCAACACGTAGCTCTTGCCGGGCGCGAGTTTCAGGCCGCGGTCGGAAACCTTCTCTCCATCCACGCTTACTCCGCCTTGTTCCAATAAGCGATTGGCCTCGGAGTTGCTGGCGGTGAGTGCACAACGTGTCAGCAGCGCGGCAATGCCGATGCTGCCGCCCACGCTGATTTCATACTCCGGCATGTCTTCGGGCAGAACTCCCTGCTGGAAGCGCGCCACGAACTCTGTATGTGCGGCCTGCGCGGCGGCCATGCCGTGAAAGCGCGTGACAATTTCCTCCGCGAGCCGGAACTTGACGTCGCGCGGGTTGGCGCCTTCGACAACCTCGCGCTTGAAACGCGCGATTTCCTCCACCGGCCGGAAGCTCAACAGCTCGAAGTAGCGCCACATCAGGTCGTCGGAAATGGACATGAGCTTGCCGAACATCTCGCCGGGCGGCTCGCCGATGCCCACGTAGTTGCCGAGCGACTTGGACATCTTCTGCACGCCATCCAGACCTTCGAGGATCGGCATGGTCAGCACGACCTGCGGCGGCTGGCCGTACTGCTCCTGCAACTGCCGCCCCACCAACAGGTTGAATTTCTGATCGGTGCCGCCGAGTTCCACGTCGGCCTGGAGGGCCACCGAATCATAGGCCTGCACCAGCGGATAAAGGAACTCGTGGATGGCAATGGGCTGACCGGAATCAAAGCGTTTCTTGAAATCGTCGCGCTCCAGCATGCGCGCCACGGTGTGATGGGCCGCGAGCTTCACCATGCCGTCCGATCCGAGCGCATTGAGCCAGCGCGAATTGAATTCCACACGCGTTTTGCCGGGATCCAGGATCTTGAAGATCTGCTCCTTGTAGGTCGCGGCGTAGGTCGCAATTTCTTCCGCACTCAGCGGCTTGCGGGTAATGTTCTTGCCGCTCGGATCGCCGATCATGCCGGTGAAATCGCCGATCACGAAGATCACCTCGTGCCCGAATTCCTGAAACCGGTGGAGCTTGTTGATGAGCACGGTGTGGCCGAGGTGCAGATCCGGCGCCGTGGGGTCGAAACCGGCCTTGACGCGCAGCGGCCGGGCGGATTTCAGACGCTCAGCCAGCTCGGCTTCCCGCAGGATTTCATCGGCGCCGCGGCGCAGCTCGGCCAGGACTTCAGCGGGGGCCGGCACGCAGGGGCTCCGGAAAACGCCTATGGAAGCTCAGAAATACGCGAGATTGTCCCAATATCCCCATGATTTGACGCAGTTTTAGGGTTGACCTGACGGGACCAACCCGCTAGTGTTACAGGGTTTTCGTTTTAAGGATGGGAACCATGAGCGCGACTGGCAGCCAGCTCAGGGTGGATTATAAGCCAAGCGGCGAGGGCTACATTCACTACACCCCGATGTGGCGTGCGCGCCGCCGTTTCTGGCTGCTGCTGGCTGCGGCCGTGATGGGCAGCGGCGTATTCGAGTTTTTCAGCCTGCCCGCGCCCAATCTCGGTCAAAGCAACTCTGCGGTATCGATAATTTCCAAGGCGGCGCCTGCCGCAACTGCAACCAGCGCCCCGGTACCCGTGTCTGCACAGATTGCCGCGAACTCTGCACCCCCGCCGCTGCCGCCGGGCGCGGAAAACTCGAAACTCGCCGTGCGCCGCGGCGACACCCTTGGGCACTTGTTTGTCCGCAACGATTTGAGCCGCGCGGACCTGGCCTCGATCATGCACCTGGGGGGCGTCGTGACGCAGCTCCGGAACATCCACAGCGGCGAAATCATCGACGTGGTACATGACGCAGGCGGGCACGTGCTCAGCCTGAGCATGCAAGTGGATGACGCGCACCGGCTGCAGGTGCAGCAAACCGCCAGCGGCTATCGGGCCGAGGTAGTGGACATTCCCACTGAAACCAGCGTGGCCTACGCGCACGGTGTCATCGAGAACTCCCTGTTCGATGCGGCCAGCCGTGCTGGCCTTGCCGATCAGGTGACCATGCAACTGGTGCACCTGTTCGGCTGGGACATCGACTTCCATCACGATATCCGCAGCGGCGATTCTTTCAGCATCCTGTATCAGAAGATTCACCGCGAAGGGCAGCCGGTCACTGATGGCCCGATTCTGGCGGCGGAATTCACCACCGGAGGCAAGACTTACCGCATCGTGCGCTTCACCGCGCCCGACGGCGACAGCGGTTACTACACGCCCGACGGGCGCAGCGTGCGCAAGGCGCTGCTGCGTGCGCCGGTGGCTTACACGCGCATCAGCTCCGGGTTCAGCCTGCACCGCATGAACCCGGTGCTGCATTTTATCCGCCCGCACTACGGCGTGGACTACGCCGCACCCATGGGCACGCCGATCGTGGCCGCAGGCGACGGCCGCATCGTGTTCCGCGGGCGCAAGGAAGGCTTCGGCCGTTGCATCATCATCAACAATGGCGGAGGTTACACTACGCTGTACGCGCACATGTCACGCTTCCGCAGCGGTCAGCACGTCGGCAGCCACGTGAAACAGGACCAAGTCATCGGCTATGTGGGTGAAAGCGGCGAAGCCACCGGGCCGCATCTGCATTACCAGATTATGGTGGACGGCGTGCCGCACAATCCGCGCACCGTGAAACTCCCGAGCGCCGCGCCGGTTCCGGCTGTATACCGCCCCGAATTCACCCGCGATCTGGGCGTGCTGCTGGCGCAACTGAGCAACAGCAGTGAAACCCGCATCGCCACCACCGCCAGCAGCAACACGGCCAAGGTCGTCACCGCCCATTGAATCCGGACTCCACCCGTTTGGCACATGCGTATTTCCTCGGACTGATATCCGGCACCAGCAGCGACGGCGTGGATGCCGTGCTCATGGAATTCCTTCCTGCACCACGGCTGCTCAGCAGCCATTTCCTTGCCTATCCGGATACGCTGCGTGCCGAGCTGCTGGAATTCGCCGCCGGCTATTATCGGGGCGATGCCGTTGACCAGCTTGGCCGGCTGGACCACGCACTCGGCGAACTCTTTGCCCAGACCGCGCTCGGCCTGTTGAAGCAAACCGGATTGTCGGCCACGGCGATCCGCGCCATCGGCAGTCATGGCCAGACAGTGCGCCACCGTCCCGGCGGTTCCGATCCCTTTACGCTGCAAATCGCCGACCCCAACGTCATCGCCGCGCGTACCGGCATCACCACGGTCGCGGATTTTCGGCGCCGCGATCTGGCATTGGGCGGTGAAGGTGCGCCATTGGTGCCGGCGTTTCATCGGGCGGTATTTGCGGATCGCGGCGAGACCCGCGCAGTGGTCAACATCGGCGGCATCGCCAACCTCACGTTGCTGCCGGCCAGGGACGGTGCGGTCAGCGGCTTCGACACCGGCCCCGGCAACCTGCTCATGGACCTGTGGAGCCGCGAACATCTGCAGGCACCGCACGATGAGAGCGGCGCGTTCGCCGCCAGCGGCAAAGCCAGCGCTGCATTACTGGCGGATCTACTGGGTGATGCCTATTTCCGCCGTGCACCACCCAAGAGCACCGGCCACGAGCATTTCAACCGCGCGTGGTTGCAGCGTGGTTTGGCGCGCCATCCACTGCCGGCGGCAGACGTCATGGCAACGCTGTGTGAATTGACGGCGCGTACCGTGGCCGACGGGGTCAGCGGCTGCACGCCGCGGGTCGCGCAGGTATTGCTGTGTGGCGGCGGTACTCACAACCTCACTCTGGTCAAACGCCTGAGCGCCTTGCTGCCGGACTGCAAGCTCGATACCACCGCCGATTGCGGCGTACCGCCCGACTGGGTGGAAGCGGCCGCTTTCGCCTGGCTGGCGCGCGAAACCCTCGCCGGCCGGCCGGGCAATCTGCCGGCGGTCACCGGCGCGCGCGCGCCCTCGGTGCTGGGCGGAGTCTATCCGGCATGAATGCAAACGGGCGCCGCCGCGCCCACTGCTCCCGACCTGCCTTGTCCGGCTCAGGCGCTGAACAAAGAACCGCAGCCACGGAGTGAGGGCGGTGAGTCATGCGAGCATTGCCCGCATCCGCCCGAACGCGAGGCCATGGGCGCGTAGCGCGGCTACGAGCGGGCGGGCAAGATGCCCGTCCTGGACCGGATGCGAAGCAGAAAGCAAAGCATCGGGGCCGCGCCGGTCTTCGGACAGGGACGGTTGTGTGGGCTCAGACCGAAAACGACGAGCCGCAACCACAAGAGGTTACGGCATTCGGATTGCGAATCACGAACTGTGCGCCTTCCAGCCCTTCACTGTAGTCAATCTCGGCGCCGGCCAGATACTGGTAGCTCATCGGGTCAACCAGCAACATCACCCCTTCGTTGCTGATCTGGGTGTCGCCTTCTTCCACGTTCTCGTCAAAGGTGAAGCCGTACTGGAAGCCCGAGCAGCCGCCGCCGCTCACAAACACGCGCAGCTTGAGCGCCTGGTTGCCTTCTTCCTCAATGAGCTGCTTCACCTTGCGAGCCGCGGCGCTGGTGAATTTCAACGGCGAATTGCTGATTTCGGCATCCATAATCCGGCTCACATGACGCGAGTGTCATTATAACTCAGCCCTCGCGCAAGGCTCCGCGTCCGGAGGGCACTACCGGCACCTCGGATTTCTGATGGCTGAGCGCCAGCACCGGCCCGGCGGGTTTATGCACCATCTTGCCGTCCACGGTGGCGCCCACCGCCATCTCAATCAGGTTGTAATGCACGTCGCCGGTGATACGCGCTTCGGCACCGAGTACCAGGCGTTGCGAGGCATAGACGTTGCCCTCCACCGTGCCGTTGATGGTGATATGCGCCACTCGGATCTCTCCCTTGATGACGCCGTGCTGGCTGAGACTCAGCGCGGATTCCGCACTCTCGCCGGAAGAAACATTGCCCTGAATCGTGCCATCCACGTGCAATCCGCCGCTGAAAGTCACGTTACCGCTGATTTCGGAATTGCGCCCCACCAGCGTATCGATGCGCGCCGCGGGACGCGGGTTCTTGCCGCTAAACATGTCGACACCTCCTAGCCACTGATGCTCTGCCACTCAAAGTTCTGCTGCACCGGTCCGTGGCCGCTTTCCATCACCGTCACCTGCACACGCCCGGGCACAAAGCCGCCGGGCAAAATCGCATCCCCCTCGAGGTTCTGAAAATATTGAAACGCAAAATTCAACACCGGCTTGTCGTTGGGCGCCAGATTCCGTGCGTCGAGAATCATCGGCTTGCCCTGCTGCGCGCCAAAGATCTTGATATCCACGCTGCCGGAAACCTTGAGTTCCTTGGTGCGCACCTGCACCAGCACCAGATGATAGTGATAAAGCTGCGGAGCACCGCCACTGGTGAACCTGAGACTCTGTACGCGAATGCCCTCTTCGCCGCTCGCCGGCGAGACGATGCCTTTGTAAAACGCCAACTGTTCCTGGAGATTGAGCAGCTTGTTCTGCTCAGCCTCCAGGCTCTGCTGCACCTGCTGGTGCGCCGCCTTATCCACTTCGCGCTCGCGCTGCATGGCCACTAGCTGCTCCTGCAAATTCGCATTCTTCTGCTGCAACTCCGCGTAGCGCGTCTGCAGGGATATCGCAGCCAAGCGGTCAAAGCCTGCACGTTGCTCGCCATAAAAATAGGCCAGCACAATCAGCATCACCGCCGCAGCCAGAGCCACGCCCCACGCCAGCCAGTAACGTTGCGGATGATGATGCCTGACTACGAGCTGTTTCTGCATCGCACAAAATCTGGCGGTGAACCAATAACGAAAGCTATGGTACCCGCTGCGCGCCGCGCAAACTACCCGACGCACACCGGTTTTCTCCGCAACGATGCTAGAATTTGACCATAACCAATACCGGCTTGTGGACCGCGAGCTTGCAACACACCGATGTGGTCCGCCGTATGTCAGCCAATCCACGACGCTCGTCGCGTGTGCCCGCCAATGCAGGAGACTGATTGATGCTCTGGGTCCTGGCCTTGCACATTATCTTCATGGTGACCTGGTTCGCCGGCTTGTTTTACCTGCCGCGGCTGTTCGTGTACCACAGTGAGGCGCACGACGAGCCCGGCCTGAAACGTTTCGCGACCATGGAATGGCGCCTGTACGTCATCATGAGCATCGGCGCCACCGGCACCATCGCATTTGGTTTGTGGTTGCTGTTCGGCTGGTGGTTACCGGTGCCCGGCTGGTTGCAGGCAAAGCTGACGTTGGTGGTACTGCTGATCCTGTACCACATTTACTGCTGCAAGCTGATCGTGGATTTCCGCCGTAGCCGCAATCGTCACGGCACGCGCTTCTTCCGCTGGTTCAACGAAATCCCGGCGCTGTTTCTGCTCGCCATCGTGATTCTGGCGGTAGTCAAACCCTTCTGAAACACCACGGCCCGCAATCGCGGGCCGTAGTTGAGCGCAATCGGTCGCGCTCAGATTTTCTTCTGTGTGTAATTCTCCAGACCCACGCGCGCGATCAGATCCAACTGGGTTTCCAGCCAGTCAATGTGATCTTCCTCGCTTTGCAGGATGCTTTCGAACAGCTCGCGCGAAATGTAGTCGTTCTTGCCCTCGCAATAGTCAATGGCTTCGCGCAACATCGGCGCCGCTTCCATTTCCAAGCGCAGGTCGCATTCCAGGATTTCCTTTACGTGTTCGCCCACGTACAGCTTGCCGAGATCCTGCAGGTTAGGCAGGCCTTCGAGGAACAGGATGCGCGCGACCAGCCGGTCGGCGTGCTTCATCTCGTCCAGTGACTCCTGGCGCTCCTGTTCGCCCAGCTCCTTGAGACCCCAGTTCTGGTACATGCGCGCGTGCAGGAAATACTGGTTGACCGCGGTCAGCTCGTTCTTGAGCGCGCGGTTGAGGTACTGGATGACCTTGGTGTCGCCTTGCATGTTGACCTCGGGAAATGCAATGGGCCGTCGCCAGCATAGGCAGGCGCCAGCGCTAAATCAAAAAGCTGTCGTCTTTGTCGGGCAATACAAGCAATTCGCGGCGACCGTGACCTGCGCGTCAGCGCGCCGCCGGTAACGATCCCGCTGACTGGCCGGAAACCCGAGTCGCGGCAGTTTCCAACAGTCGCTTGCTCAGTACCTCGTTCACCTGGACGGCGCAGCAGCCACATTCGCTGGTAACGGCCAGCCGGGTACGGAGATCGGCCAGGGTCAGGGCACCCTCATCGATGGCTCGACGAATCTGACTCTCGGTCACTGCGTTGCAGACACAAACAAACATGTGACTTCCAAGCTCAAGGAACACATAATCATAAACGTAAATGAGAATGATTGACAATACCGGAAAGTCTGGCCTATATTGACCGTATAGATGCGAATGACTCGCATTTGCCCGCAGGTCGCACCTTAACCGCAGGAGATGTCATGCGCCGACGCCTAGTCCATCCGGCCCTGCTCGCCGCCGCAGTGGCGATCAGTTCTATCGTCTATGCCGAGCCTCCCACCGCACATTTGGTAATCAAGGACCGGGTATTCACTGTTCAGGAGTTGACGCTGCCGGCTGATACCAAGGTCAAGTTGGTGGTCGAGAACCTGGACAGCATCCCGGCGGAATTCGAGAGCTACGACTTGTCGCGCGAGGTGGTGGTACCTGGACACAGTTCGATCGTGGTGTACATCGCGCCGCTCGCGCCCGGCCGCTATAACTTCTTCAACGACTTCAACCACGCCGCCCAGGGCTGGGTGGTGGTGAACCCACCGGGCCAGAGCAAGACCGGCGGCGGGGAATAATCCGCCCAACTAAGGATCCACCCATGCTCGCCACGGCCGTCATCGTTTTTCGCGAAGTGCTGGAAGCGGCGCTGGTGATCGCCATCGTGCTGGGTGCGAGCCGCGGTATCGCGCGCCGGGGTGGGTGGGTGCTGGGCGGCATTATCCTGGGCGCGCTCGGCGCCGGTCTGGTGGCGCTGTTTGCCGATGTCATCGCCCAAGCTTTCACCGGCAACGGCCAGTCGCTGCTGAATGCGGTGATCCTGCTGCTTGCGGTACTGATGCTTGGCTGGCACAACGTGTGGATGAGCGGTCACGGACGCAAGCTCGCCGGCGAGATCAAGGAAGTCGGCGCCGCGGTGCAGGCCGGCAAAAAAACCTTGGCTGCGCTGCTGGTAATCAGTTTCACCGCGGTGATGCGCGAAGGCTCGGAAGTGGTGCTGTTCCTGTGGGCCATCGCCGCGAGTGGCGGCCGTGAGTTTGGTATGACCGTGGGCGGCTTTGCCGGTCTCGCCGTCGGCATCGCGGTGGGCGCGTTGCTTTACCGCAGCCTGCTCTTCGTCCCCATCCGCTATTTCTTCACGGTCACTGGCTGGCTGCTGCTGCTGCTTACCGCGGGACTCGCGGCGCAGTCCGCGGGTTTTCTCAACCAGGCGGGCCTGCTGCCGGCGTTGGGCACCAGTCTGTGGAATACCTCGCATATCCTGAGCCAGCAGAGCATGTTCGGCGAGTTGCTGCACATCCTGGTGGGTTACATGGCACGGCCCTCCGGAATCGAATTATTGTTTTATGCGGTCACGCTGGTGACGATCTTCACGCTCATGCGCCTGGTGCAGTGGCGTGCGGCCCGTCCGCGCGCGCTGGTGCGCAGCAGTGAAGCGCGCGCCGAGGCCCAGCCAACCGGTTCCTGAATCAGCAGCGTTTACCCAGGTCATGGGGTGCGCCCCAGCGGAGCGCTTGTGCCCGGAAATTGTGGATCGGAGGAGAACAACGTGCGTATTTTTCTGTCCGGACTGTTGCTGGCCGCTCTCGCCTGCGCTTGTGTGGGCCCAGCGGCGCAGGCCGGTGATTACATCGTATATTCACCTTATGTGGTGCAGGGCCAGTCGGAAATCGAATTCCGCGGTCACGGCTTCCATGACAGCGATCCCGCCGTCAGCGGCGAGTACCAGTATCTGTTTTCCTTCGCGCACGCCTTTACCGGCTGGTGGAAGCCGGAGGTATATTTCGCCGAATATCAGCGCAACCCCGGCGGGGGGCAATATCTGAAAGTACGGGAATTCGAGAATACCTTCCAGCTCACTCCCGCGGGCGAATACTGGGCGGATGTGGGGTTCCTGGCATCTTACGAGTACAAGGCCCAGGCCGGCCAGCCCAACGAGCTGGAATTCGGTCCGCTGTTCGAGAAACGCACCGGCCGCTATGTACACCGCTTGAATCTGATCTGGGAAAAGGAAATCGGCGGCGGCGCGACGCGCAGCTATGAATTCCGCGGCGCTTACAGCCTGAGCTACCAGTGGCGTCAGTGGTTCGCGCCCGGCTTCGAAATCTACGCATTGCCGCATGACACTGCCTACCAGCTCGGTCCGGTGTTTTACGGCGAACTCGCCTCGACGCGCGGCAACGAATTCGAATACAGCGCCGGGCTGCTGGCCAGCCTCAACCGTCAGGCGTCGGATCTGACTTTCGTGCTGCGTCTCGAATATGAGTTTTTCTGACGCCGGTTAGAGCGTAAGCTGGCCTTGCAGACGAATGCTGCCGCATACGAGGCTCAAATTCATGACCGACGACCGGCATTTCCGCATCCGCGGTGCCAGGCTTGGCGATGCACCCCGGATCCTGAATTTCATCCGCGAACTCGCGAGTTACGAAAAACTCGCCCACGAAGTCAGCGCCACGGAAGACAATATCAAAGACAACCTGTTCGACGCGCATCCCAAGGCCGAGTGCATCATCGCGGAACACGACGGCACGGCCATTGGCTTCGCGCTGTACTTTCACAACTTCTCGACGTTCCTGGGAAAACCCGGCCTGTATCTTGAAGACCTGTACGTGCAGCCCGCATTCCGCGGCCGCGGCTACGGCCGCAAGCTGCTCAGTCATCTGGCAAAGCTCGCAGTAAGTCGCGGCTGCGGGCGTTTCGAATGGGCGGTGCTGGACTGGAACGCGCCGGCTATCGGCTTCTACAAAAAGCTGGGGGCGAACATGATGGCTGATTGGCGCATCAACCGCCTGAGTGGCGGCGCCTTGCAAAAGCTCGCGGCCGAAGCAACGGACTGAGAAACAAGCTTCACGCCGACGAAAGCAGCCGTTCAAGTTCCGCAAGCGCCTGCCGGTAAACCTGGCGCTTGAAGAAGATCACCTCTTCGACCGGCTGCCAGTAATCCACCCAGCGCCAGGCGTCGAACTCCGGCATATCGCTGGCATCCAGGCGTACGGCCGATTCCGCGCCAACCAGACGCAGCAGAAACCAGATCTGCTTCTGCCCGATGCACAACGGCTGGCTGTCATGGCGCTGATAGCGCGCCGGCAGACGGTAACGCAGCCATTGTCCGGTGCTGCCCAACACCTCCACGTGCTCCGGCCGCAGGCCGATCTCCTCGGCGAGTTCACGGAACAAAGCCTGCTCGGGGCTCTCATGCTCCTGGATGCCGCCCTGCGGAAACTGCCAGCCGGCCTGGCCCACGCGCCGCGCCCAGAACAGCCGGCCGTTGCCATCCGACAAAATGATGCCGACGTTGGCGCGAAAACCATCCGCGTCAATAACTCCGCCGGCAAATCCCGCCGCGTGCACACGCATGCCGCCAGTGTTCCACAAATGCGCACGGGCAGGCAAACCCCTGCAGTTGTACCGAACACGGGATTTCTTTACCCTGCCAGCCCCGCCCACATTCGCGAAATTTCGCCATGAAGCTCGCGCTGTTCGATCTGGACCACACGCTGCTCGATGGCGACAGCGACGATCTGTGGTTTCAGTTTCTCGCGCAACGCGGGGCGGTGGATGGCGTGCACGACAGCGCCGCGCGCGCGCAATTCATTGCCGATTACCATGCCGGCCGCTTGAATGTGCCGGAGTTCTACGCATTCGTGCTGCGGCCGCTGGCGCAGCACGATCTGCCCACGCTGCGCGCCTGGCGCGGGCAATTTCTGACCGAATGCGTACGGCCGCGCATCAGCGCCACGGCGCGCGCGCTCGTCGCCGGCCACCGCAATTCCGGGCACGTGCTCGCCATCATCACCGCCACCAACCGCTTCGTGGCCGAGCCCATCGCCGCGGAACTGGAGGTACCCAACCTGCTGGCCACCACACCGGAATACGACGGCCAACGCTACACCGGACGGGTCTCCGGAATCCCCTGCTTCCGCGAAGGCAAACTGCAACACCTTGACTCCTGGCTGCAGCGCGAAAACCTCGTGCCCACCGAGACCTGGTGTTATTCCGATTCCTACAATGACCTGCCGCTGCTGGAAAGCGCGAGTCATCCGGTAGCCGTCAATCCCGACACCGAACTTGCACAGCGTGCCGCGCAACGTCACTGGCCGGTCATGCAGATCCGCGCGCACACGCCACCAGCGGCGCGTTGAGCATGCAAACGCGCGTGCGTCCTGCGCTTCTGCTCGGCAGCCTGGCCGTATTCACGCTCATTGCACTGTGTGTGGCCCTGACCGTGGGCAGCGTACCGCTGCCGCTGGGCCGGGTAATCCACGCTCTCGGCGGTGGTGGCGATGCGCTCACGCGCACGCTGGTACTGGAGCTGCGGCTGCCGCGTGCGGTGACGGCATTCTCGGTGGGCGGGCTGCTGGCGCTCGCCGGCGCGCTTATGCAGGTGCTGTTGCGCAATCCCCTCGCCGATCCCTACATCCTCGGCGTGTCGGGAGGTGCCGCCGTGGGCGCGCTGCTGTCGCTGCTGTTCGGCCTCGCGGGGTACTGGGCGAGTGGCAGCGCATTTCTTGGCGCACTGATGTCCATGCTAATCGTATTTGTCCTGGCGCACGGCCGCGGTGGCTGGACGCCGACGCGCCTGTTGCTCACCGGCATCGTGGTGGCCTTCGGCTGGGGCGCAGCCATCAGTGTGCTGCTGGTGCTGTCCGATAACGCCAGCCTGCGCGGCATGCTGTTCTGGCTCATGGGCGACCTGTCCTATCGCAGCGGCGGCTGGCTGGCATTGGTCGTGGTGATCGTGGGTCTGGCCGCGTGCCTGCCGTTCGCACGCCATCTCAACGTTCTCGCTCGCGGGGAAACGCTGGCCGAAGCGCTGGGCGTGGCGGTGCGTCCGTTCAGCATCGCCATATATATCGTGGCCTCGCTGTTTACCGCGGTGGCGGTAACCGAAGCGGGAGCCATCGGCTTCGTGGGGCTGGTGATCCCGCACCTGCTGCGGCTGGTGTCCGGCAGCGACCACCGCACGCTGCTGCCGGGCGCCGTGCTCGCCGGCGGCAGTCTGCTGATGCTGGCCGACACGCTGGCGCGCACCGTGGTCGCGCCCGAACAGTTGCCGGTGGGTGTGGTCACCGCAGCCATCGGCGTACCGGTGTTCCTGTATTTGCTCAACCGCGCACGCGGGCCGCTATGAGCACGCCATTGCTGGAAGCACGTGCGCTCACGGTGGCCATCGCCGGCAAATGCGTATGCCGCAATCTGGATCTGCGCCTCGCGGCCGGCGACTGCCTGGCACTGCTCGGTCCGAACGGCGTCGGCAAGACTACATTGCTGCACACACTTGCTGGGTTGCGTGCGCCTGTGCATGGCGAGATCCTGCTGGCTGGCAGGCCGATCCAAAGTCTTTCGCGACGGCGCATCGCGCAACGGCTGGGGTTGCTCATGCAGCAGCCGGAAGACAGCCTGCCTGCGAGCGTGCTGGAAATCGCGCTCATCGGCCGGCATCCGCACATTGATTTCTGGCGCTGGGAATCGCACGCCGATGTGAATCTCGCGCGCCGCGCGCTCAAGCTCGCGGGACTGGAAGGTCTCGAACAACGCGTGCAAAACCAGTTGTCGGGCGGCGAGCGCCGACGCCTCGACATTGCCACTATCCTGACCCAGGATTCACCAACGCTGCTGCTCGACGAGCCCGCGCATCAACTCGATCTGCATTACCAACTGGCGTTGCTCGCGCATTTCCAGCACCTCGCACGCGACCAGGGGCACGGCATCATCATGAGCCTGCACGACGTGAACCTTGCGGCGCGCTTCTGCACCCAAGTGTTGTTGCTGCATGGGAAAGGCGAGACCATGCTCGCTCCCGTGACCAGCCTCAACGCCGAAATTCTCAGCCGCCTCTATCACGTTACGGTGACGGCGGTGCGTACGCCTGGCGGCAACGTGTTCCTGCCAGGTTAGGCGCACCTGACGCGCGCCGCGGGATGGGTTATCCTTGGCACAGTTTTGGGTGAGAATTCACCATCTTGCCCACGCAATTATCTCCCTATGCAGCAAAAGAGGCAGGAATATGACGAAGTTCAGCCGTATTGCCAAAATGATTGCCGTCGGCACCACCGGCGCCTTGCTCATTGGCGCCCTCGCCGCCTGCTCCGGCGGAAACGGTCGTGCCGCCAAGAAGGTGTTGATGGCCTGTCTTGCGTTGCCTGACACGGCCGCCGGCCAGATCATGGGTGGAAAGCTTGTCGGCCTGCAGCTGTCCGGCTCAGGCTCGCCGGTACACATCTGCCAGTATATCAACGACAACAACGAGACCGCCGTGTTGCTGCAGATCTTCGCCTTCAAGGGCAAGGATGCCGCCACCGATCTCGCCGAGGACGCAGCCACCCAGAAAGGGCTGTTCAAGAACAACATCGTGCCCGCCAAGATCAATCCGGCTACCGGCTTTGGCCCGGGCGCGTTCTATCTCGACAACACCATCAGCCCGACGGCCCGCTCGGTGCAGCTGCATTTCATATCGGGCCCCAACAAGTTCATGGTGCAGATCAACAATCCCAAGGATTTCGCCACCGGTGAGCAACAGGCCGCGGCGCTGGCACAAAAAACCCTGGAAAACATCCAGAACGGCAACGCCTACCAGCCGGTGACCACCAACGGCTGAGCCAGCCCGCTGACAGGCTCCAAGTCCTGATTCTCAAAGCCCCGCGCATGCGGGGCTTTTTTTGCGGCGATTTCCCCGTTCCGCAGCCGTGATTCATACACGCATCAGAGATCAATAAATCCTTCCAGGTACTTGACCGCCCTGCCCGCCATCCACACACGTGCACCGTGCGCTTCGCAGAACAGTTCCCCGCCGCGCGGCGACAACTGGCGCGCGTGCAACTTGTTTTTGCCGAGTCGCGCCGCCCAATAGGGCACCAGTACGCAGTGGGCGGAACCGGTTACCGGATCTTCGGGCACGCCGAGGCGCGGCGCAAAGAAGCGCGACACGAAATCACATTCCGCGCCGGGCGCGGTCACGATCACGCCGCTGTGATCGAGCCGCGCGAGCGCGGCCAAATCCGGCGCCAGTCCACGTACCTCGGCTTCCGAGGCGAGCACCAGCAGATACTTGATGCGCGAGGCCAGCACTTCCCGTGGATTGATGCCCAGAGCCCGTTCCAGACACTGCGGCGGAGCCACCGGCCGTGGTGAATCCACGGGAAAATCCAGCCGGATCAGCTCACCGTCCACTTCCACCGCCAGCGGACCGCTTTTCGACGTGAACGCAATCCGGCGCATGCGCGGCTTGAGGATGTGGGAAATCACATAGCCTGAGGCCAGGGTGGCGTGACCGCAGAGATCCACCTCGGTAGCAGGCGTGAACCAGCGCAGCTGGTAACTGTCAGCCTGGCGCACGAAGAACGCGGTTTCGGAAAGGTTGTTCTCCGCCGCGATTTTCTGCATGAGTTCGTCCGGCAACCACTCCTGCAGCGGACACACCGCCGCGGGATTGCCGCAGAACCGCTCCCCGGTGAATGCATCAACCTGGTAAATGGGAATCCGCACATTCTTATCCGCTGAAGGACTGCACGCGCATGATAAATCATGCGCGCACTTGACAGCGCGCGCGAGTGTCCCTACATTGCCCGCGCCTTGAGGCGTCGTCCTTGCGGACGACACTCGGGAAGCCGGTGCGTCACCAGACAATGCCGGCGCTGCCCCCGCAACGGTAGGCGAGCACAGGTCCGTCACGAAGCCACTGCGCGTGAAGCGCGGGAAGGCGGTGGACCGGGGAAACCCGCTCGCGAGCCCGGAGACCGGCCCCGAGGCAACGGCATCGGCGTTGCGGCGGGCAATGCTCGGGTTCATCCCGACTTTCTCCCCACCCCGCTGGTTTTCATCACGTTTTCGCGCAGCGGGCGTGCTGTGCGGGGAGATTCTCATGCGCTATTTCATCGCAGCCAGCGCGGCGCTCGCATTGCTTTCCGTCTTTCCGGTTTTCGCCCAGGACGGTAACGGCGTCACGACTCTCGGTGCACCCATCACCGTCACCGCCACGCGCACACCGTTGATCGCGGACCGGGAAGTGGCGCCGGTGATTGTGATAACGACGCAGCAAATCCAGTTGTCCGGTGCACAAAGCATCGCACAGGTGTTGCAGCAGTATGCCGGCCTCGACATCGCCGCGAACGGCGGACCGGGCCAGCCCACGTCCCTGTTCCTGCGCGGCACCAACAGCAACCAGACGCTGGTCATGATCAACGGCGTGAAGATCAATCCCGCGGACGGCTCCGGTGCGCCGCTCGCCAACATTCATCTCAACGACATCGAGCGCATCGAAATCGTCAAGGGCCCGCGTGCCGCGCTCTACGGCTCGGACGCCATCGGCGGGGTCATCAACATCATCACCAAACAACCGAGTCAGGGCGCGCACTACGGCGCTCACGCCGGCGCGGGCCGCTACGGGACTTACGACAGCGGCGGCCGTTTCGATTATGGCAAGGGCGACAGTGCGGTCGGCGTATCCGCCGACAGCTACCACACCTATGGTTTCCCGGCCGTCGCCGGTACGCCCTGGAACAGCGGCAACACCGACCGCAGCTGGAACGCTTATGGCCGCACCTCGCTCGCCGACGTGGACTTGAGCCTCAAGCACTGGCAGAGCAGCGGCAATACGCAGTACACGCAATTCGCCTCGACACCACCTTTTGCGCTGGCGCCGTTCGACGAGAATTACGGTAATCAGGTCACCAGCCTCGATGTGACCGGCCATTTCCTCCCGGACTGGCGCAGCAATCTCGATCTCAGCCACATGCTGGATGAAATTGATCAACTGCAGGCCGACCCGTTCAACGTCGGACAAGCAAAGGACTTCGTGCATACCCAGCGCAATGCGGTGGACTGGCAAAACGACCTTGCGCTGGGCGAATCCCAGTTGTTTACGCTCGGCCTGTATTCCGAGGCGCAACACGCCGCGGCGCTGTCCTTCGGCTCCGGTTTCGACCAGACTGATCACATCAATGCGCTGTATGCCGAAGATGATATTCATGGCGGCAAGCACCGCCTGGTACTCGCCGCACGCGACACCCACGATCAGGCGTTTGGCAATCACCTCACCTGGAACGCGGATTACGGCTATGACCTCTCAATCGACACGCGCTTCACGGCCGGCGCCGGTACCGGCTTTCGCGCGCCCAGCGCCAATGAGCGCTTCGGCTTCGGCGGCAATCCCAACCTGAAACCGGAAACTTCGCAAAACCTGGAGCTGGGCCTGCGTCAGAAATTCGGCGCGGATCAGACTTTGACGCTGAGCGCCTTTCGCAATAATCTGGACAACCTCATCCAATTCGTGGTCACACCCAGCAATCTGAATGGCGAGAACCAGAACATCGCGCGCGCCCGCGTGCGCGGCCTGGAAGCGAGCTACCAGCTTGCACGGCACCACTGGTCTTGGCGCACCGACCTGATATTCCAGAAGCCCGAAAACCCCGACACCGGCACCCTGCTGTTGCGACGCGCCGAGCGCACCCTCACCACCACGCTCGACTGGCATGACGATTCAACCAGCTTCGGCGTGCATCTCATCGCCACCGGCCCGCGCAACGATCTGGATTTCAACACCGCCGCCCCCGTTGCGGATGCGGGCTACGTGCTTGCGGGCGTCACTGCGCGCCGCGAACTGAGCCATGGTTTTGTCGTCAGCGCCAGCCTCGAAAACCTGCTGGATGCGCACTATCAAACCGCGTCCGGCTACAACACCGCCGGCCGGTCGCTGTTCATCCGCTTGGAGTATCAGTCGGAGCAAGGCCGATGATTTTGTGGGAGCGGCGGTCCCCGCCGCGATAAATGCATAAACGTTCGCGCTGAGCGTAGCTCGCGTTAGCGAGCGAAGTCGAAGCGATCTTGCCCTTCGACTCCGGCCTTCCGGCCTACGCTCTGGGCGAACGGAGATATTTAGTCGAATCGCGGTCGGGACGACCGCCCCACATTTGAAACCGCTCCTGCAATACCGGCGCGGCGCTAAAATAAGCGCGGTCCATTCACTTCAAAGGGGATTGCCATGCAGTACGACGACGCTACCCATCAGATCGCCCAGATTGAACAACAGACGCAAGCATTGGCCCAGCAGTTTCAGGTCCTCGGCCAGAAGCTCAACAGCAAGGCGCCCGACCCTGCCACCGGCAAGGAATGGCTGCTCGATCTCAAGCAGATCGCACTCAACGTGCAGTCCCAGAACCAGCAACTCGTCGCCATGGTGAACCAGATGGCCGAGCACATGCACAA